>JAFQBQ010000166.1 GCA_017416635.1 Alphaproteobacteria bacterium
AAAGCTCGTCTCGGATCGGATCGAAATAGCCATCCGATTTTGCTTGCAAGATGACAAGATCGAAATCTGCGATCCCCGTTAAAGCCATTTTTTTGTACGCTGAAACAAACGCTGCGCAAGCATTCAGAGCACTTGAACTTGCGCTTGCGATAAAAAATGAAATGATCGGACTGTCGCCCGATATCCCCTTTGACCACAAAAAATCTCTTGAAACACTGATATCCTTTTCGACGCTGAAAAATCGCTGTTTTCTGTCTTCCAAAAACTCTTCAAACAAAATTCGTTCGGATCTTCTGTTTGTTTTACATATTTCGTCGATTCTTTGGCACTTTTTCTCTCCGATTTCGCATAAATCTTTCCTAAGATCATAAGACCCGTCAAAACAGTTCTCCTGCAAAAGATGTTTTGCGTTTCCAAAAGAGAAAACAAGTGGGACCACGAGCCGTTGAGTTGGTTTTGAAATTTCAAAAATAAGCTTGACGTTTGGTTCGTACAACAAGCGCCAATCAAAAAACGTGGCTTCACGGAAGCCGACAAGCTTGGTTTTGAAGGGACGATTCGAAGAGACTGTTACCTCTTTATGCTGTTGAATTCCTCTTCGACGCAAACGAAGATTTCCTCCACTTGAACTTGCTTCCAAAGAAAGATTTTGAAAGGCAGGATGACTCGCATATACTCTTTCTTTTTGCATCATCAGATCAAAATCGATCTCAATTCGAGAACTCTCAAGGGTTCCGTTGGTTTCGATTTTCAAATAAAAAGCGTCACAACCGAAAATCGGCGAAAACTTCAAACTGATAACGAGTCCGTTCGCCGTTTCCATATGCTCTGCGAATGTGGAGCCGTTATGAAATTGAAAGCTATTCGTAACAGTTGAGTCAAAAATACAGTTTTCATTCCCATCGATAATTTTGATTTTCAAGCCTCCGCTTTGGGGATGAAACACGTCAGTAGAATTGTAAAGAAGTCTGTTCCTTCCGTTTTGTTGGGATATAAAAGTGACTTTTCCATCGGTGATCATAGAGGAATTTTTTGTTTTGCTTTTAATTGATAAATTTTTGATTTTGGACGTTATTTTATTTTGAATTTCGGGTTTTAGTGAAACTTTTTTACGATAAATTTTCCCTTCGATCGGAAAACGCTCCGCAACCAGCTCCAGTTTTTCTGAAAAGCCGGACCGAGATAAAAAACGTTCTCTGTTTTTATTATTGTTCAAAGCATTTGCAAGAGCAAGAAAACTCATTCCTTTGTGATGAGCCATATAGGAATGCACGACTTTGTAATCGTCGATAAAGTTGGAATTGAATTCGATTGCCTCGTAATATCCCATCGCACCGAGCGCTCCGACTTCCTTTAACGTTTCCAATACTTTAAAAACATCTTTTCCGATTCGTTCCAGCATCAAAAAAACAGAGTAAGGTGAAAAAACCTTAAATGACTCCGTGTGATCTTGAATAGACAGATACGGTACTCCGAAAGCCAAATATTGCAGATTACCGTGATCATCTGTTTTTAAATATCCGCTTTCGCTGATTCCGTATAAATAGCCGAATTCCGTCATTGCTCCGTATTTCTTTTGACAAAAATGAGCAAAATCAAGACTCTCATCTTCCAATGAGTTCTCTACGATCGGCAAAAATAAAGAAGGCTTAAAGTATTCAAAGCACGTTCCCGTCCAGGAACCAAGTCCTCGTCTGCCGGAAAGAGCCAGGATCGGCCTGGAAGT
>JAFQBQ010000167.1 GCA_017416635.1 Alphaproteobacteria bacterium
GGCAGCCGTTGGGTAAATTGTCGAAGTATAACGGCAAGTATGCTAATTCCGAAGGGCCAATTGCTTCGCGGATGTATCAGGATTTCTAACCGAAAATGAAAAATCGGTTTAAAGAATTCGGGAAGTTCTACTTAATTGGAGGACTTGGCGGTGTTGATTTGCTCGAAGTACAATGGCTGTTTTTTTTACTATCATTTGGCTGGTTTTTTTCTGAATTACTTAAATTCCCTAAAGAGACAATGCTGCGCCAGTTCTTGTATAAGCCGTTTGCTTATTGGTTGGGGTTTTTTACGGTAAGTTTGTGCTGGCTTGCTGCTCCGCTGACTGTTAATCTTAAAGAGCATGGAATTTTAATTCCTCTTGCCGTGACGGCGATTCCGGCTTATTTAGCGGTACCTCATATGGCAGTCACATATTGGGAAAACCACGCGAAAACTTATCATAGTGGACTGCTGAGACGAGTTTATTATCAGACGGGTGAAGTAGGCAGAGCATTTTGGTTTTCATTTATGACTTGCTTGGTGATGTACTTCTTCGGAAATTATGCTCCGGGATTTCCGTGGGCACTTCCTGGTTACATTTGGTCTTCTGATGTTGTTATGCTGCAAGCATTCAGCATTTGGGGGATTTACGGAGAGACCTTTGTAACTATATTTGTTGGTTGCCTGTTAGGAGCTTCATATTTTAGATTTCGCCAAAATCAAAGTTACGTTCGTTGTGCTTTACTGGCTTTGTCGATTCTGACTGCATTATTTTTATTCGGTTGGGCTAGATTATCTGAGAATCCTACAGAATATACTCAATACAAATGTCGTTGCGTTCAGGCGAGCATCGGACATAACGATAAAATGAAAAAAGAAAATCAGGGGGCAAATTTCAGGAAGCATTTGCAGCTGAGTTCGAATAAAGCTTCAGGTAAAAATTTTGATTTTATCATTTGGCCTGAAGCATCTGTTCCTTATCTGTTTTATAAAGACCATTATCAGCTGAAGGCAGCGATGGCTTCTATTGTTCCTCCGAATGGATATTTGATTTCAGGAGTGGTCAGAGAAAAGGATGAAACCAAAAACGTATATAATAGTGTTGTAGTTCTGGATGAGTTTGGAAAAGAAGTCGGATTTTATGATAAAAAACGTTTAGTGCCGTTCGGAGAGTATATTCCTTTCAGAGAATTTGCTCCGAGTCCGTTAAAGTCTTTGGTCGATAGTATCGGAGATTTTGATGTCGGAACTCTTCCTAATATAATTAAGGTAAAAGGTCTGAAGATTGCTTGTGCGATTTGCTATGAGGCGATTTTTTCAGGAGATATTATTTCACGTGAAGCAGATTGCGATGTCATCGTTAATGTTACAAATGACGGATGGTTCGGGCATTCTCCGGAGCTGAACCAGCATTTGCGGATTGTTCGGGCGAGAGCAGTAGAGGAGGGGAGACCGCTGATTCGAGCAACAAATTTCGGAATTAGCGCAGTGTTCGATGCGTACGGGCGGCAAATCGCGTCATTGGGTGTAGATGAAGTAGGTACAATGGACTTCTTTATCCCCAAAAAAATCGATGATACAATCTTTAAGTGTATGAGACATGTTGAGCGAAAGAGAAAAATCAAGTATAACCATTGAAGTTATGTAAGTTGTTTACGAGAATTGTTTGTTGTGAGTTTTCGCTTTGTTGAGTTTTTTTTATTGAATATGCTGAAATTAAGTATTTTTTTAAAAACAGATGGGATTATCTTAGTATAAAGTATTCGATAGGAGATGTGGATGGAACGAATTGATATGGAAGGTACCTTGCATTGCTCTTTTTGCGGAAAGAGCCAGCATGAAGTAAAAAAATTAATCGTCGGGCCGACGGTATACATATGTAATGAATGCATAGAATTATGTTCCGGTATTATTTCGGACACAAACAAGTCGGAGCCTTTAAGAAAAAGCGAAGGGCTACCATCTCCTAAAGAAATTTGTAAAACACTGAATGATTATATTATCGGGCAGGATGCTGCAAAGAAAGTGTTGTCCGTTGCGATTTATAACCATTACAAAAGATTAGCATGCGGTGAAAAAAGTACGGATGTCGAGTTGTCCAAGTCTAATATATTATTGATAGGGCCGACCGGAACAGGGAAAACTTTGCTCGCTCAGACCTTAGCTAAAATTATAGATGTTCCATTTGCGATGGCGGATGCCACAACTTTAACGGAAGCTGGATATGTCGGTGAAGATGTTGAAAATATTATTTTGAAGTTACTGCAAGCTGCGGATTACAGCGTTGAAAGAGCGCAAAAAGGAATTGTTTATATTGACGAAATCGATAAGATTTCTAAAAAATCAGATAATCCATCTATTACGAGAGATGTCTCCGGAGAAGGAGTCCAGCAGGCTCTTTTGAAAATTATGGAAGGCACTGTGTCGTCGGTTCCACCGCAGGGAGGAAGGAAGCATCCACAGCAGGAATTTTTGCATGTCGATACTACCAATATTTTATTTATTTGCGGTGGGGCTTTCGCTGGCTTAGAGAAAATTATCGAGGCTCGCGGTACAAAAACGTCAATTGGATTCGGCGCGGATGTAAAGAGTAAGGATGAGAAGCCGCTGGGCGAAATTTTTGCGAATGTTGCGCCGGAAGATCTTCTTAAATACGGTTTAATTCCTGAGTTTGTTGGAAGATTGCCGGTAGTCGCAACTTTGAACGATTTGGATGAACGTTCGCTGGTTTCAATTCTTACCGAGCCGAAAAATGCATTGGTTAAGCAATATCAAAAATTGTTTAGCATGGAAGGTGTTACTTTAACATTTACCGAAGATGCGATTTCTGCGATAGCAAAGTTGGCATTGGAAAGGAAAACGGGAGCTCGTGGATTGCGGTCAATTATGGAAGCGATTTTACTCGATACAATGTACGAACTTCCGTCGATAAAAAATCTTGAGGAAGTGATTTTGACCAAAAATGTCGTTGAAGGAACCCAACAACCTATATTAAAATACTGCGAAGTTAAATCTGACGGAATTGCTTAGTTAGGAGTCTCTTGTGAAGCAGAAACATATGTATCCGGTTTTATCTGTAAAGGATATTGTAATATTTCCGCATGTTGTTATTCCTTTGTTCGTTGCTCGTTCTAAGTCTGTAAAAGCTCTTGAAAGAGCAATGGAAGAAGATAAGAAGATTATATTCTTAACGCAAAAAAATATGCAGGATGAAGATCCAGCGTTTGAAGATTTGTATCAAGTCGGCGTTTTGGGAAATGTTTTGCAGCTGCTGAACTTGCCTGACGGTACAGTAAAAATCTTGGTAGAAGGAACCGAGCGAGTTAGAGTTTCAGATCATAAAGCTTCAGATGGATTTTTTGTCGCAGATTGTTCGCCTATTCAAGCTTACGTTGAGGATGAAAAATCCGTGGAGGCCTATTGCCGCGCGATTCTTGATCAGTTTGAGATATACGCGAAGTTAAACAAAAGAATATCGCTGGATACAGTAGGAGCGGTAAAAAATGTACAGGCACCTGATGATTTAATAGATGTAATTGCGGCGCACTTAACTTTAAAAATTCAAGATAAACAAGATTTGCTGGAAGAGACCGATACTTTGAAGCGCTTCGATAAACTTCTTAAATTTTTAGAATCAGAAATTGACGTTATTCATATCGAGAAAAAGATAAATAATCGCGTTAAGCGTCAAATGGAGAAAAGTCAGAAGGACTACTATTTGAACGAGCAGATTAAAGCGATACAAAAAGAGTTGGGCGATTCCGAGTATACGTCTGATGAAATTTCTGAGTTTGAAGAAAAAGCGAAAAAAGTTAGGTTATCGAAAGAAGCGAAAGAAAAATTCAATATCGAGCTAAAGAAGCTAAAAAATATGGCGCCGATGTCTCCAGAGGCAACGGTAATTCGCAATTATTTGGATTGGCTGCTGAGCATTCCTTGGAATGTAAAAACTGCTATCAAAATTGACTTAAAAAAAGCTAAAAAAATTTTGGACGATCAGCATTATGGTTTAGAAAAGGTCAAAGATCGGATTTTGGAATTTTTGGCTGTCCAAAATAGAGTAGGGAAGATAAAGGGTTCGATTCTGTGTTTTATGGGACCTCCGGGAGTCGGTAAAACTTCATTGGCCAAATCAATTGCAGAGGCGACAGGGCGAAATTACGTTCGTGCGTCATTGGGCGGAGTGCGTGATGAGTCTGAAATCCGCGGACATCGCCGTACGTATATCGGATCTATGCCTGGAAAAATTATTTCATGCATGAAAAAGGCGAAAACGTCTAATCCTTTGTTTTTGCTGGATGAAATCGATAAAATCGGATCTGATTGGAAAGGCGATCCGGCCAGTGCTCTTTTAGAAGTGTTGGATCCCGAGCAGAATAATGCGTTTAACGATCATTATTTGGAAATCGATTACGATTTATCTGATGTCATGTTCATAGCGACCGCAAACAGTTATGATATGCCAAGTCCACTGATAGATCGTTTGGAAATTATAAAACTTTCGGGCTACACCGAAATGGAAAAACTTGAAATCGCCAAACGGCATTTGCTTCCTAAACAGAAAAAAGAAAAGGGATTGAAAGATTCCGAGCTGACGATTTCCGATGAGGCGTTGATGATATTGATTCGCGATTACACGAGAGAAGCAGGTGTTCGTAATTTGGAGCGATGCCTTGCGAAGATTTCGAGGAAAGTTGTTCGTGAATTGACAGAAGATCCTAAAATTAAGGTTGTCGATGTTACCGCGGAAAATTTGGAAAAGTACGCGGGAATTGAAAAATTCAAGAGACAGGATATCGAGAGTAAAAATCTTGTCGGTGTTGTAACGGGGCTAGCGTGGACGGAAGTTGGTGGAGAGTTGCTTTCTATTGAATCGGTGAGCGTTCCAGGAAAAGGGAAAATCACTCTGACAGGAAAACTCGGTGATGTGATGCAGGAGTCAATTCAGGCGGCAATTAGTTATGTTCGTTCGAAAGCTGCCGCATTTAATATAGATCCGAAAGTTTTCGAAACTATGGACATTCAC
>JAFQBQ010000168.1 GCA_017416635.1 Alphaproteobacteria bacterium
CAACAACCTCCGGCATTCCCCCGACATAAAAATACGTTCTCAAATAGTCGGTCAGTTTCTCATGAAAAAGTTCAATCAAATCAAACTGCAGATTGTTTATTACCTCGCAAAGCTTACTTTCACCAATCGCTTCCAGAAATTCGAGGAAAGTCATAGGATGCATGTGGACAGCATCGACCTTGCCGACAGGAAACGACACGCCCTGATGAATAGCGACTCCGAGCAAACTTCCAGCCGCGATAATATGATAATTCGGACAATCTTCGCAAAAATACTTCAAAGCCGTTATCGCTTTCGGACAAGCTTGAATTTCATCGAAAATGACGAGCATATCAGGAGAGATTTTTTTGTGCGTTTCAATTTCCAACCCTTGCAGAAGTACTGAAGGCTCCAACGTCTTTTCAAACAGATCACAAATGCGGTCGTTTCGCTCAAAATTTACATACACAAAATCAGGGAACTGAGTCTTGCCGAATTCTTCCATAATCCAGCTTTTTCCAACCTGCCTCGCTCCATAGATTAAGAGGGGCTTTCTATTCTCTTTTTGCTTCCATTTCAATAGTTGCTGTAATATCAGACGCCTCAACGGTTTCTCCCACACTTTTCCGACCGATTTTTCTTACAGAAATAACACTTTTCCGACCATAAAACAAGCAAATCGTTACACTTTTCCGACCGACTTTTTGGCGTTTTACTACACTTTTCGGAGGGAGTTTTTAAAAAATTTAGAACTTGCAGAAACACAGACTCTTTTTTGTTTTTAAAAACTCAGCTGTTGACTGTAGTGGAAGATTTGAATATTCTAACGGGCTTACAAGTGAGAAAAACATGGAGAGCTGTAATGAGAGATAAAAGCATACAAATTCCAAAAGAGTTATTTGATAAATTAAAAACCCTTGGACAAAAATCTAATCGCACCATAAGCAAGGAAATATCCTATTTATTAGATTATTTCTATGTGAATGAAACTGCCCAAGAGTATTGTGAACGTGAGCCTATGCGTACTAGGATATTAGAAGCTTTAGAAGAGAAAGATAAAATATCAGGAATGGACGCTCTTTTGCATATTGAAGAAGAGCAAAAACGGAAAAATAGATGGCTATCCAAAAAAGAAAGAAAGAGGAAGAAATGAGTTATAGAAGAATTAGAATACCAAGAAAATTGTATGATGAACTAGAATTTTTAGGACAGTGGGCTTCTCCATCTCGTACAGTTTCAGAGCAAATCAAGTATTTGTTGGAAAACTTTGAGGATAAAGAAAACAGAAATTGTGGAAGAGATCCTTTAACTACAGACGTCACTCTGGATGAACCGGAAAGAATAGATATAGATAAATTGATCGCCGCAGGTAACAGATCAGATGCTTTACAATAGATTATATGTAACAGCATTCTTTTTAATACCGTAAAGTATAGTGAAGGTACCCCTTACATTTTTTTCGAAAAATAAACCCTACCGTGGTAGTATATCCAAGGGGGTATTAATGGAAAAAATTACCGATAAACAAGAAGTTGGCAGCATAAACATTGACGGGAACGATTATTCTGTGCCGAAGGACGTGTCGCTATCAACGTTGGGGTTTTTCGTGATGAATGCTAACAGCAATGTCTCGAAGGAAGTTGATAAATTCAGCACTCAGGCACAAGTCGATGCTCTGTTTAATCCAGAAGAAACGACTGAACGTACCTTGGTTTCTGCTCTTATCGGAGCGCAAAATCGTAGCAATCAGTTGTACAATGCAGGCATGCGTGCCGGTACCTTGGCTTTCAAGGAACTTTATCTGAAATATGCCGCTAAATATCAAGGGAAGGTGGCGCAGTTGGCGATAGCTCTTTCGAAGCTTCAGAATAAGACTCATAAAATCGTTGTCGAGAAGATCAATATTGAAAACGGAGCGCAGGCAATTGTCGGAAATATCTCCAAATAGCTTGCCCAACGTTTGCGGCGCGAAAACCAAATTCGGAAGATGCCAAAATCCTCCAATGGAAAACGGACGCTGCAGACTGCACGGAGGACTAACTCCGAAAAGGCATCCCAACCATCAAGCTAAATTCAACGCATTAAAAACGGGAAGGTATTCAAAGCAGTTAATCAGGCAAATTGATCAGCTGAACGACGAACTCAATCGTTTGGACAAACTCATTTGTAACGTGTAGGTAATAATAGAGAATTTCTGTTTCCTAGCATGTGAATGTGGTAGAATGCGTCTACGCGCTAAAAAAGAAAGACTCTTCACGCGTTCCATTTAATCACAGAAAAAATCTTAGCGTCACGTAAAATCGCGGGGGAATAGCGGGGGAAAATCCAAAATTTCCCAAATTCCACTTATTTCTATAATGCTTAAAAACACTGAATTTCGAACTGGTGCCGGGCGACGGACTCGAACCATCGACCCACTGATTACAAATCAGTTAGTCACGTTTTCAGTATATACAAACAGTGAATGCAATATAACCTCAAATTTCAGTACTTCCATAATATATCTCTACAATTTTAATTAAATTGTATCACACTCTGCAAACGCAAATCTAGTACATATTTAGTACACAAATTATTTACATATATCAACTTTGATGGTAATCTTTTTATAGATCGAAACGAGATAAAAAGGTTGATATGAAAGGAAAATTTTATGGTTAAGTTTATATCATGCAAAACTCCTGGAGTGAGTTATAAGGAACATGAAACTAGGAAACATGGTCGCAGAAAAGATCGTTATTACGTAATTAGATATCAAAGAGATAAAAATCAAATTAAAGAGTATTTAGGTTGGGCTTCAGCTGGTTGGAGTGAGCAAACTGCTTCTGAGTTATTGGCGGAAATTAAAAGAAACATCCGGGAAGGCAAGCATCCTCAATCGTTAGCAGAAAAACGTGAAATGGCAAAAAAAGCTAAAAGAGCAGAGGAAATGCAAACCGTTGAGAGTGAAGCTGAACGTATTACCCTAAAAGAAGTTTTTGATAAATACTTAGAGGTTCACAAAACGGAGACATCTGAAGCTACGTGGAAAAATACAGCAAGCTATTATCGCAACTGGATCGATGAAAAACTTGGAAATAAAAAGTTGATTGATATTACAGTAGACGACATACACTCGATTATCGCAACAGCGTTAAAAAAGAGAACTACTCGTACAGCCGATTTCATTAAGACAGTGTTTCGTCAGATATTTAACTTCGCAATTAGTCGTGATTTATATTTCAAAAACAATCCGGCCATGAAAATCAAAATTAAGCTGGAGGATAATAAGCGCGACAGATTTTTAACGCAAGAAGAGGCGAAACTTCTGCTGGATGAATTAAAAAAGCACAGTATTAATGTGCACGACCAAGCTTTGCTCTGCATCTATACCGGAATGAGACCGAAAGAGATATTTAATTTGCAATGGGAACATATCCAATGGGATATTGATAGAATTCTTTTACTCAACACAAAAAATGGAAAAAACTACATGATACCAATGCACCCACTGGTAAAAGAAATGCTTCAAAAAAGATATCATTCGGA
>JAFQBQ010000169.1 GCA_017416635.1 Alphaproteobacteria bacterium
AACTATGATGTATACCTCAGCATTGTCGGAGGTTTGAAAATTTCAGAACCGGCTAGTGATATCGCCGTTGCGCTTAGTTTAATATCCGCCAGAACCGGAGTTTCTATTCCTATTGATACATGCGCAATTGGAGAAATTGGTTTAACTGGAGAAATTCGTTCGGTTCCAAAAATTGCAGAAAGAATCAGGGAAGCTGAAAAATTAGGAATTAAAAATGTTTTGATTCCGGCTTCATATTCTGTTGATGCGGATGAGTATCCGAGTCTGAATTTCATTCAAGTCGGAACTTTACCCGATTTAGTTACATTTTTAAGAGAAAGAAAAGAAGATGCATAATCCGGAATTTTTCAATGCGCTCGATTATAGTTTCATATTTCTGACACTTTTTTCGTGTTTAGTTGGATTTTTCCGTGGAATCGTTAGGGATTTTCTTGGTTCATGCGCATGGGTCGGTAGCGGATTTTTGTCAGCTTTTATTTCTCCTTATTTAACACACTCGATGATGGCGAAAGGAATGGACAACATATGGTTGGCTAAAATTTCTTCTATTTTGCTGTCTTATTTTGTAGTTCTGATTACTTTGCTTTTAGTTGTTAACGCCATATCGGAGCGAGTCAGAAATACTCCTCTGTCATCGGTGGACAGAGCTCTTGGAATGCTGTTTGGATTTGTGAGAGGAATTGTCATTTTAATTACCATTACATTACTCGCTATTTTATTTGAAATTCCTGATAGAAAGATTCAACAGATAGAAGAATCGAAAGTTACACCTTATTTGTTTGATATTGCTGCGAGGTTAATGCCAAAAATTGTAGAAATACCACAACTAAAACCTTCCACAGAAACTTTTGTCGATGAAGAACATGAATATTTTGATATACCAGAAGAAGAGATCGAAAATGCTGTTCAAGATGAAAAAGATTCAAAGATTAATCGTCTGAAGCAGTTTATTCTAAATCAATTCTCCAAATTTGAACAAAAGATGAAAGAAGAAGCTTACAATGAAGATGTTTCATCTCGAGAGGATGCACTCAGGAGAAGAAGAGAGCAGCTAAGAAGGAATCCTGATGCCAAATTCGGCTGTATGTCGCTAATGAAGGCTCGAGCAACTCGTCGTAAACGTAAAAAAGCGGAAAAAATTAGGCGAGATATTATGCGGCAGCTTGACAAAGGCTCTTTATAATGATTTTCTATAGGCACTGGAGAGATGGCCGAGAGGCTGAAGGCAACGGTTTGCTAAACCGTCATACGTTTGTAAAGATGTATCGAGGGTTCGAATCCCTCTCTCTCCGCCAGGGATGTGTTCTGGATGATACGATGATGTTCGTGATTTGTTGTTGATAGCAATCAAAAGTTTGCCGTAATGCAATAGGAAAAGCGAAACTTCGTTGTTGTTTTTTCATTATTTTATTTGTTCATAATAGATAATAATCATAGCGCGTTGTTTTTTATAGAAATTAAGGGATTAGGAGAAAATGAGTAATATTAGTATAGATAAAGCTGCTGAGACGGTTCTTAATAGTGATTTGTCCGACAAGCATAAGTATCAATTTTTAATATGGGTTGGAGCGTTGATTAGCGGTGCTTTTTTAGGATACTTGAAAATTGATATGTTAAATGCCTTGTTTAATTTTATCGCGACTGTCTTTACAAGATTATTTCAGTTTGTTGCAGTTCCGACTATAGCTCTTGCTGTCATTACAACACTATCGGAATTGGGAACTAAAAAAAATACAGGTCAAATTTTTTTCCGTACGCTGATTTATACACTGCTCACAACCTTTTTGGCGGCTATAGTTGCATTAGGTCTTTATACGATATTTGATCCAGAAAATATTTCTTATGACCTTATAAAAAATACAAATGTACCAAAAGATTTTGCGTCGCTATCATATTTCGACTACATAATTTCGATAATTCCTAATAATATTTTGCAACCATTAATTTCTGGAAATGTTCTTTCTGTAATAATAACTGCGACTGGCATAGGGATAGCGCTATCTTTTGCTCCGGAAACAGAAAATAAAATAGTATTGTTGAAGTTCTTCCGCGGATTACAAGAGTTGCTTTTTACGCTTATCAGAGCATTATTGTACGCTTTACCTTTAGGAATAATGGCTTTCGCTGCTCAGTTATCAGCACAAATCGCTACCGGATCCATTGTCGGCGCTCTTGGTAAATATATAGCAATAGTTCTATGCTCCAACATTACGCAAACATTTATTGTTTTGCCGCTGTTATTGTTAATTCGTGGACTTAATCCAATTTACGTTTTTCAAAAAATGCTTCCAGCTGTTGTTGTGGCTTTCTTTTCGAAAAGTTCCGTTGGAACATTGCCTGTTACGCTAGCTTCAGCTGAGAATAATCTAAAAATCAATCCGAAAATTTCGCGATTCGTGCTTCCCATTTGCACAACAATCAACATGAATGGATGTGCAGCGTTCATTTTGATTACTTCTCTTTTTGTTATGCAAAATGCCGGCATGGATTTAACTCAAAGTCTAAAGATAAGCTGGGTTTTCATCGCTGTATTTGCAGCTATTGGCAACGCGGGTGTACCTATGGGATGCTATTTTCTGACATTATCGCTCATGTCATCTATTGGAGTCCCCTTAGGTCTTTTGGGCGTTATTCTTCCGATATACACAGTAATAGATATGGTAGAAACAGCGGAAAACGTATGGTCAGATTCTGTAGTTTGCGCGATGACTGATAAAGATTTGTCAGAGAAATTCGAAAAAAATTATGATTGAGGAATCTATATCTCTGTTACAATAAAACTTCAAAAAGGCATGTTGCGGTTTTGTATTACTTTCTGTAAGCAAGAAAACCGTACTATTTTGATAAACTAACAGCTACATGTCAAATCAAGTTATTATCCAAAAAAGAAAAATTTTTTATTTCTCATTAACCAAAAATTAACACTAAGTTGATATACGTAAGATTGGTTACGATAAATGGAGATGTTTATGTTTAATTGTTTGCCTAATAGTG
>JAFQBQ010000170.1 GCA_017416635.1 Alphaproteobacteria bacterium
AACTTCATGAACTCGATCAATATGAAGACGCGGAACTTGTACGTAAAAAAACGGCAGCTATGTTCGCAGGATTTGTGACACGGCTCGATCCTGATTCAGAGATGTTCGGCGAAAAAGACACAAACGATCAAGGCGTGGCGTTTGCAGGATTAGAGCCTGGCACAATGCAATTTCTTGATCCGGGAGAGGATGTAAAATTCTCAAGTCCTGCCGATGTCGGTGGCACATACGAGGCATTCATCAAACAACAACTTCGAGCGATTTCTGTTGGCTTGGGAATTACTTATGAGCAACTCACTGGCGACCTTTCCGGAGTAAATTACTCTTCGATTAGAGCCGGTTTGCTTGAATTTCGCAGAAGATGTACAGCCTTACAACATAATTTGATGGTCTATCAGTTTTGCAGACCGATTTGGAATAAATTCATTGAGCTTGCAGTGTTAAGCGGAGCAATTGATGTCCCGAACGATTCGACTTTTCCGCTTGTAAAATGGATTCCGCAAGGTTTTTCGTGGGTCGATCCTCAAAAAGAACAAAAGGCTCAGATGGAAGCTGTTCGCTGCGGTTTCAAATCTCGTGCAGAAGTCGTTTCAGAACTTGGGTATGACGTAGAAGAAATAGATGTTGAAATTTCAGAAGATAACAAACGTGCCGATAATTTAGGATTTAAATTCGATTCCGACTCAAGGGAATTCAAAAATCAAAAGGAGAAAGATGATTCAGAAATTATTGAATAAGCCATTGTTACTATCTCAGCAAGGATTCGAAGCTATCAACGCCATTGAATGGATGCCGATTGAAGCAAGTAATCAACTAAATTATGAGCTTAAAAACGGCGTCGCGATTATTCCTATTCATGGCTTGCTTACCAAACGCACGGAACTCTTTTCTGCATTGATGGGCACAACTTCCTACGAAGATATTTTCAATGCTATTTCGGGCGCAATTGAAGATGAAAAAGTCGAAAGAATATTGCTTGATATCGACAGTCCCGGAGGTGAAGTCAGCGGTCTATTCGATCTTGTCGATTTCATTTTTAATTCGCGCAATCAAAAGCCGATTTATTCAGTTGCAAACGATTACGCCTGTTCTGCTGCTTACGCGATTGCCTCGGCAACGGAAAAAATTTTCGTAACTCGCACTTCATGTGTTGGAAGTATAGGAGTTATCGCGACGCATTTAGATGTTAGCGAAGCGGATAAAAAAGACGGAATAAAATTTACAACTGTGTACGCAGGTGATAAGAAAAACGATCTGTCTCCGCACGAACCACTTTCTGAAAATGCGATTAAGGATCTGCAAGCTGAAGTCGACCGTTTATACGATATTTTTGTGGCAACTGTATCTCGCAACAGATATTTATCCGAATCAAAAATAAGGAAAACTCAAGCAGCGACATACTTCGGGCAGAACGCTGTTATTGCGGGTCTCGCAGACGAATTAAGCAGCAATGCATTGAAAGAAATCAGCGCGCAGCCGTTGGTTATATCTAAGGTAAAAATAAAGGGAGAAAACATGACTGAAGATATTAATGAGCTAGAACCAAATAAAGTTGAATCGCAGATCAACGAAGTTGAAAAATATAAAGCCGAAGTTCTTGAAATCACAAAATTATGCAAGCTCGCAAAGGCTGAAAACAGAATTGCGAAATTCATTATGGATGGCTTAACCCCAGATCAGGTAAAAGAACAATTATTAAGTATGCAATCACAAAATGAATCAAAAGAAATCGTAAGCGCGATCTATCAAAAAGATGAGCGGAAAGAAAATCCTGTCGTAGCAGCCGCAAAAGCAAGGCAACGTGACGTTGCATCCAAAAATTAATTAACGAGGAGACGAAAGAATGAGTATAGAGGAAAACAACAGACTTGGCGACTTATTAAAATACGAAGCCGATAAAAATTACTGTCGAGAAGTAATGACCGTAGCCAGCGGACAAAATCTGAAAATGGGAACCGTTGTCGGAATCAAAACGGCAACTGACGAAATCAAAATCGTTTCTATTGCCGACGAAGAAACCGATGGAAGTGATTTAGCGTTTGGAGTTTTGCTCGAAGATACAGATGCGACCTCAGCAGCGAAAAAAGCTCTTGTGATTGCTCGTGACGCAATTCTTGCAAGTGATTATGTCGTATTTCCTGCAGACTCAACGGCAGATCAGAAAAAGAAAATCACAAAAGATTTAGAAAAGCGCGGAATTGTAATTCGCCAATCAGCTTAGTTTAGGAGAGAAAAAATGATGATAAATCCATTTGAATCAGACGCGTTCAGCATGACTTCCCTGACGGAGTCAATCAACATCCTTCCGAACAATTACGGAAGATTAGAAGCAATGAATTTGTTCCCGCAAAAATCTGTTCGGACTCGCAATATCGCTGTCGAGGAAATGAACGGAGTTTTAAATCTTTTACCGACACGGATCCCTGGAGGAAACGCAACAGTTGGCACTCGCGGAAAAAGGAAAATGCGTTCGTTCACAATACCTCACATTCCACATGACGATGTTGTATTGCCGGAGGAAGTTCAGGGTATTCGTGCGTTTGGCTCTGAAACAGAATTGCAAGCAATGGCGAATGTTATTACTGACCACCTTCAAAACATGCGAAACAAGCACGCAATTACTCTTGAGCATTTAAGAATGGGGGCGTTAAAAGGAAACATTCTCGATGCGGATGGAAGCACTTTATATAACCTATATAATGAGTTCGAAATAACGCCGAAAACTGTAAATTTCGCTCTTAGTACTGCCGGAACAGACGTAAAAAAGAAGTGCCTCGAAGTTGTTAGACACATTGAAGACAATCTTTGCGGTGAATTTATGACCGGAGTACATTGTTTGGTTTCACCGGAATTTTTCGACGCGCTTACTTCACATTCAAAGGTTAAAGAGGCTTACGAAAGATGGCAGGAAGGTGCTGCATTAAGAGACGATATGCGTTCAGGTTTCACTTTCGGCGGAATTACTTTCGAAGAATATCGAGGGCAAGCGACCGATCCTGATGGAAACGTAAGACGCTTTATCGCTTCGGGTGAAGGACATTGTTTCCCTGTCGGAACATCGCAAACTTTCGTGACATATTTCGCTCCTGCGGATTTCAATGAGACAGTAAACACGTTGGGATTACCGATTTACGCAAAACAAGAGCCGAGAAAATTTGATCGTGGAACAGATCTGCACACGCAATCGAATCCACTGCCTTTGTGCTTACGTCCTGCAGTTTTAGTTAAGGTGACCGCGAGCTAAGAATGTGCAGAGAAGCACTTAAAACCGCAGTTAATGACATTTTCGATCACCTTGGGCAAGAGGTTGTTTTCAAGCCTAAAAACGGTGAT
>JAFQBQ010000171.1 GCA_017416635.1 Alphaproteobacteria bacterium
AGATAGGTTTGTATAATTTGAATGACGATCAGAAAAAAATTTTAGTAGGAATATTTGCGACAGTTTTGAGTAATATACGTGATTTTAGCTTAAGTTTTCAAGGCGACGACTGGCTAGCCATAAGAGCCTTCCACTCGGAATATCCCAACATACAGATTCCTTCTGATATGTGGAATCCAAATATAAATTTTGATAATCTGCAGCCAAAGGTACTTTACAATGGAAAATTGATGTCGTTATTCGAAGCTAGAAGTAAGTTCTTTAAGAATTTAACGAAAATGTTTAAAAAGCCAAGCAAAAATTTGCCTGATAACGGGTTGAGATATTTTGTCCGTCAGCTTTTCGGAATATAGAGATTCGACAGACAAATATTTGCAATTACATATATTGATAATCAAGGCACTATCAAATCGGTTTTGCCAAATTTTTGTTGAGATATGTCGTTGCAATGACGTCTTTTTTCTTTTTCATCATCGTTCAAGGTCAAAATTATAAATTCCTTGTCGTGAAGTTTTAGCTTTCTGCCTCGTTGTGCCATTTTTCCATTGCATTTATTAAAAAATTGCCAATATTTTCTCATGGTAAGCAATGATAATTATTTTATTACATAAATAATTTCAGATGTTTACCAATTATTAACAAATATCCATTACAGTTAAGACAAACGAGTAAAGGTGACGATAATGAAGAAAATAATGTATGAAATAGCTGGTATTGCGCTGTTGTGCAGCACGTGCATTGGCACAGTAAATGCAGAGCCTGTGAATGCCTCGCTTGAACTGGAGGATCTTGATGATGAGGGTAAAGACGTCAATAAGGTAGATGAAGGAAAACAAGAAGCGAAAAGAAAGCTCAAAATTACAAAAGCGGACGGAACAGAGATCATTCCTACGAAAAAAGCAGAATCTTCAAAAGAAAGCGAAGATGGTCTGACAATTGAAAAGCCAACATCGAAGAAACTCAACATAGTGCTTGCAAAGGATAAAGAATCGAATACTGAGGAGGCGACAGAGACTCCTGCGAAATCAGAAGTAGATGATACTTCGAAAAAGGAAGATTCCGAAATTACAGATGATACTTCGAAGAAGGAAGATTCCGAAACTACAGATGAAACTCCGAAAACGGAAGAGCCAGAAACTAAGGATGAGACTCAGAAAGAAGAGACCTCAGATACAGAAGAAACACGTAAAATGAAAGCATTGGCAGGCGGATTGGCGGGGCTTGCAGATTCTGTAGATGCGGCTAAGGCTGTGGCTGGTAAGGTTATGGATAAGGCAGAAGAAATAAATACTCAGAAAGAAGAGACTTCAGATACAGAAAAAACGAATGAAAAGACAGAGGATAAGGCACTTAGCGACGAAGAGTTTGTAAATCAAAATGCGGCAGATATGGCTGAATTGTTCGGAAATGATTCGTCTGAGCAAATCTCAAATGAGCAGTCCGGTGCGGTTTTACCATCGATATCAGAAAAAGATCTCAGCAGAAATATTGCTAACGAGTTTGATGAAGCGTTAAAGTCGTATCTAGAGCAGCAGAAAAAGCTATCAGGATTGAAAAAAGATCTATCAGACCAATATAAGAAATTATCACAAGAACTATCGAAACTGCCTGAAGGGAGCGAAACTCAGTCCCGAATTACAGAAATTCATAAGTCTCTGACAGAGGCAGAGGATGGTTTGGGTAAATTGAAGACTGCGTTGTCTGAGTTGGATAAAACATGGGACGAAGGACAACTCGATCGTTCGAAATTTGAGGAAGTTTGGAAAAATCTGGATGCGCAGAAGAAACTTTTGGATGATCAAGTAGATGTTCGTTCTAAACTTTCTAATGAAATTGGTCAATTCGCCTCAAAGTTAGAGGGATTGAAAGGGACCTTAACAGAAATTGATAAACTCTTAGAGAATTTCGGTGTTGTGAAGAACGCTTTAACAGAAATCAATAAAACCGATTATTCAGAACTGTTTAGTGTTGTAAATAAGCAGGGACCGCATAAAATGCTTAATGAACAGCAAGAATGGGAGAAAACGCGTACACTTTGGGAGAATCATAAGAATGCAGTAATCCGAGCAGAGGCTGAAGAGATAACTGAGGCAAGAAAAGCACATGATAACGCAATGGAAGAATTGCAAGGCCCGACAGAGAAGGAATCAAAAACTCTGTTCGATGAATCTGCAATAACAGGCTTGTCAGAGATCGCTGAACAAGCACGCATTGAATTAGATGTACTCGAGCTGTCGAAAGATGACTTTATTAAATCGAATGTCTTAAATGGAACCGACTGGTCGTCGTTTGCTGCTAAGTTTGATGCTAACAAAGTAGAGATTCCAAACAATGGGAAAGACCTAGCGGGTAAAATTAAATCACTGCTGGATGATTTCATAGCATTGAAGGCTTCAATAGAGAGTCAAGACGCAACGGAAGTTTCGGAAGAAGATCAACACAAAGGTGTCGAAATGATGAATAAGTTGAAAAAGTATCTGTCTTCATTAAGGAAAGTAGGCATCTCTTCTGAAGATAAATCAATTATTCGTCAAAAGAGATTAGCGGCTTCTGCTGAAAATTTAGCAGAGTTGGTCGACAAAGCGATGAAGACGATTAATACCTCAAAGCTAGCACTGAAGTCTTTAAACAAATCTTTTGTTGATTTTGCATCCTACGAACATGAATTTGATGCGAAAAAAGAAACGCCAGAAGGTCAAAAGAAGTTAGTGGACGATGTAAAAACGAAATTAACAGCATTTGTGAGTTGGTTTGAATCAATAAAGAAGCAGAATCCGTCGATTGTTTCAAAAGAAGATAAGAAAGCCGGATTGGTCACCGCGAAGGACTTAGCAAATGCTTTGAGCGAGCTAATAAAAAATGTCAAGTCGACTATTTCAGAACCTAAAGCCGAGGTATCAAAAACGGAATCGGATACTGAAGGAAAAGTAGATGATTCAGCAGCTTAAGAAGAGCCATTGGTTAAAAATTCTGAACCAAAAGAAGTAAGCAATGAGACTCTGAAGAAGGTATTGAAAAACAAGGAATTGAACAAGAAGGAAAAGAATAAGAAAAAAGTCAAAAAACAGAAAGTTAAGAACAAGCGAGCGTAATTGCGTAAAAGTTCCTTAAAAAGTACGAGAACGACTCGGGAATCCCTCGGGTCGTTTTTGTTTTGCAAGAGGTTTAATAATTTTTTTAGTATTCAAAAAAAATTGACAAATAAAAGACAATATGATATTCTTATTTCTGTAAAATGAACGGAGGAAACGATCAATGAAAGCAAAACAATGGAAATGTTGTGCTGCTGCATTAGTGATTTCTGCCTTAAATCCAATCTTTGATATCTACGGAATGGAGAGAAGCATAAATCTGTCAGAGCAAATGTTCGGTTCTAACTTTGGTTTTATGCAGGATATGTATGGCAAAAGCGGCGCATTGGTTATTCGGGAACTTTGGCATCGCAAATCAAATGTAGAAAATGTAGTGTTTTCATTGTTTGAAAGAATCTTGAATGAACATTTGGCAAAAGGGGGAATGCCTATTGATTTGACAAATCCGGAGAAAACAAAAATCGAGAATTGGAGAGATTTAAATGCTATTTTTGTGCAACAATTATTAGAGTTACCTGATTCCTTAACGTTAAAAGATTGGCAAAAACATTTTGGGAAGCATGTGTTCCCAATAACTGTTTTGAATGCTCGAAAAAACGCCGAAGCAGACAGTTTTTATGGTTCAATCTATATTATAGGTGAAGATGAAGAAGGTGAAGGCGAATCTTTAAACTCCGTTATCATAGTAAAAGGCGAAGATGCAGTAAGGGCGGCTAAGAGCATTTTTGCTCAAGGCAATCCGCAGTTAGAGTTGCGAGGTGGAGGGATTTTTCTTTCGTTGAATGATCCAGGATTTACTTTATCAAAAATTGATTACGAACGGTGCTTTTGTATTTTTGGAGCTCCCAAAAAGAATTTGACTGAAGGATTATTACAATCGATTCCTAGTGATTACGCAAGAGATATACAAATTTACGGAGGAATAAAGTTAAATTGTTTTGGTGAGGATGGCTCGATAACGCATCCCGGGACGTTATATCCTAAAATTGATCGTCCGCTTGCTCAAAGAATCAGAGCACTACCACCAACGTCTGAACAAGCTGAACTGGCGGCATTACTAGGTTTTTATCATACTTTAACAAGTGTAAATTTTAATAATAAACAATTGATAGATGCGAAAAATAGACTATCAGTTTACCTTAGATCAGTCGAAAAGAAACGAAAAAACCGAGAGGCTAAATTGTATTCGCAGATAATAAAGTTCCTTGAAGGGGTGCCTACATCAGAGATCACGATAATAGATGAGAGCGGAGAAAACGAAAACGAAAATATAAATATTAAGCCAACGAATGACTTTTATTTCCCAAGTTCTCTTTTCAGTAAACAAAATTTAAGTCAGGACGACTCGGAAAACTTAAGTTTGATTACGCCACTTGGTGATACATATAGGCGATTCTTTTTATTTAACTCAGAATCTTTTGAGGAAATGATAAGGATTTTTTGCAAAATTAGCCCGGAAATATCATTAGAAGAAGGAATATTCGATTGGTCGCAGAAAGACATATTGCAGCAAGAGTTAGAAACAAGGCCAGAGCTGAAGAACAGATTAGAATTGTTTGCTAGCTTTATATTTGACCATAAAAATTCAAGAGAAGTTTATGATATTCTCTGCGCAATGCCAGGGTTTCAAGTAACTGCTCAACAATTAGAAGAGAACGGGACTATAGTGTCCAATATGATTTTTTTTGCTTTACCCGAATATGTATCATGGTTACAAAACAACCTATATCATTTTGCATTGCTATACAAGTTTGCAGACACAGAACTTATATCTAAAGAATATGGTAATTTGTTATTGAGGTTTTTGTATCATTTCCCTGACGGAACATGGCATTATCCAACAGAAGGAACGGATCCGTCGATATTAACCGATCAAATAAATTTCCTTTTGGATACCGCCAGATCCCGTTCTTCTGAATTAAGCGAAGAACAGATGAAAAATATTGGATTTCATGATGCTACTCTTTCGCTTTATTTATTACGTAAGCAGTTAACTTTAAAAGAAGTATCGCAGCTTAAAAGTCGATTTGGTGGTAGAAATTTAACAAAAGAAGATTATCAAGAAATAGAGAGAATGTATCACGAAAACATTCCGTCTACTATCAACTTAGAAAAATTGAAAGGCCTAGGATTTCGTGGAAATATAGCTAAGTATGTTGAAATTTATCTAAAGTATGCGTCTTTGCCTCTTATGAAAGATTTAATGGAACTTTCGCAAGAATATAGCGGGAATTTTAATATAACAGATTATAATCGAAAATTAGATAAGCTTAAAAAGTCATTGTGTTTTAAACTGTTGAAACGCGCTCTAGCGATACCTGAAAAGACCAATGAAGTAAAAATGCAATTAGAAAAACTTCCGAAAATAGAAGACAAAATTGATGCTCTTGTGAAAATTATTGATGAAAGCCATTCGTAAACACAAAAACGCATTTTGATGAGTGCCAATTATTTATATTAGTTGAATTTTGCGCTTTAAACTTACTGCGGAAGTCAATTGTGGCTTCTGCGACAGGTTTTGTTTGCTACATAAAATAAATTAATTCATCTACTGAAATTTGTTTATTGATAGTTTTGTAAATATTTTGAAATAGCGGAATTGAGATTTTTTCTGAGAGAAAATCAATGAGTTGCGCGGCGTCTAGACCTTCAACCGTTCCGCCTTGCCACGTTTCATTTTGTGCTAAACACCTTCCGAACGACATATTTCG
>JAFQBQ010000172.1 GCA_017416635.1 Alphaproteobacteria bacterium
TCTGCAAGCGTTCATCGAAATTCGAACAGAAGTTACGGTTCGCCGCACGAGGTTCAATCTCGGAAAAGCGCGAGACAGAGCGCATATGTTAATCGGATTAGCGATTGCTGTTGCTAATATCGATGAAGTCATCCGCATAATCAAAGAAAGCAGTGATCCGAAGAGCGCAAAAACGACTCTTATGAGTATCGACTGGGATGCTGCAGATATTGAGCCGCTTATTAAACTTGTCGATGATCCGAACAGTATTTATTTCGATGGAAAGTGCAGATTAACTGAAATTCAGGCTCAAGCGATTTTGGATTTGAAATTACATCGTCTGACAGGCTTGGAAAGAACGAAGATTTCCGATGAGTTAAATCAGTTATCCGACCAAATTAGAGATTTCTTGCAAATTTTGGGATCGAAAGCAAAAATTTCGGAAATTGTGAAGAAAGAATTGATTGAAGTTCGAGATGAGTTTGGTTCGCCGCGTCTGACTAGCATCGAAGGTAACGTTGTTGAGTTGGAAGACGAAGATTTCATTCAAAAAGAAGATATGGTCGTAACCATCAGCCACAGCGGATATATAAAGAGAGTTCCGCTGAGCACGTATCGCGCACAAAAACGCGGAGGCAAAGGCAAAACTGGAATGACGACGAAGGAAGAGGATTTCGTTCAGGATGTTTTCGTCGCGGATACGCACACTCCGGTGCTGTTCTTCTCTACAACAGGTATGGTTTACCAAATGAAGGTGTACAAATTGCCGCTTGGCGGGCCTCAGTCTAAAGGAAAAGCTCTTGTTAATTTATTCCCGACAAAAGCAGATGAAGCCCTTGCGACGGGATTGTCTCTGCCGAACGATAGTTCAGAATGGGATGATTATGACATCATTTTGGCGACTTCTCGTGGAACCATCCGCAGAAATAAGCTGGAAGATTTTGTTAATATTCGCGCCAGCGGAAAAATCGCGATGAAATTAGAAAACGAAAAATTAATTTCGGTCGCGTTATGCAAATCAGGAATGGATGTTCTTTTGTCGACAAAGATGGGTAAATGCGTAAGGTTCCCTGTTGATGATTTGCGAGTTTTCGCAAGCCGCGCTTCTGTCGGAGTCAAGGCAGTAAAGCTGTTGGGAGATGACGAAGTGATTTCCATGGCGGTATTGAACAACGGAGACTCAACTGCGGATGAAAGAGAAGAATATATAAAGTATTCGAACTGGTTGCGTCGCAGCAGCGAAGAAATTTTATCCGAGCCGATCGCGAAGCCGGAAAAATACGAAGAGATGAAGCAAGTAGATCAGATTATCATGACCATTACCGAAAAAGGTTACGCGAAGCGTACTTCTTCATTTGAATACAGAACTTGCAGTCGCGGAGTCCAGGGCGTCAAAAATATAGATATGAACGATAAAAACGGAAAAGTCGTCGCGGTTTTCCCTGTTAATGAAAATGATGACGTTATGTTAATAACTGACAGCGGGAAATTAATACGCTGCCCTGTTTCAGACGTCAGAATTACCAGCCGTGCGACGCAAGGTGTTATTTTGTTCAGAGTCGATAAAAATGAAAAAGTCGTCTCAGCAGTCAGATTGATTGATAACAAGATCGACGATAATCAGTGAGTGAGTTATGGCATTTATAAAGTTACAAGGCATAAATAAAACTTTCAGAAATACTTCTGTCATAAAGAATCTGGATTTGTCTATCGAAGACGGTCAGTGCACGGTGTTGGTCGGTCCATCCGGATGCGGCAAGTCTACGGTTTTGCGTTTAATATGCGGATTGGAAGAAGCAGACTCCGGGGATATTTTTATCGGAGATCGCCTTGTAAATGACGTTCCTCCGGCAAGTCGTGGGATTGCAATGGTGTTTCAATCTTATGCGCTTTATCCGCACATGACGGTTTTCGAAAATATGTCATTTGCACTAACTGTTCGGAAAATCAAAAAAGACGAAATTAA
>JAFQBQ010000015.1 GCA_017416635.1 Alphaproteobacteria bacterium
CCTTCGGAAGGCTGTTTTCCCCGGAGAACGCGGAGAAGTTTGCCCGTTTTATCCGCAATCTGGATGGCAAATCCATCCGGGATCTGTATTGCGTATGTGACGGAGGTATGCGGCGGAGCGCTGCCGTGGCCTGCGCGGCCAAGCTCTATTTCGGCCAGGATGACATGGCTATCTGGAAGAACGCACACTACTAACCCAATTGCTGGGTATTTCGTTTATCATATTGTGATAGGCGCACGTGGAATTGTTTCTTGGGCGGTGCTTTCGCGCAAAGTCGTAAAGTTAGAAAATCGTTTAGCTGAAATCAAAAAAGAAAACAAGTTTCTTGAAAACAAGGTTCACGGCATGCGCAGCGAAAGCTTAGATTTGGACTTGCTCGAAGAACAAGCTGAAAAAATTCTCTGTTTTTCCTATCCGCAAGACACAATAGTTCTTTTGCCGAACGAGTGAATTTTCGAAAAGTTTTGATATAGTTTCATTTCTTACATAGCCCGCAATTACTGCAGCCATTGCAAATCATTCTATTGCCGCAGGTAGAGCACTTTTCTCGATAAGTTGATTTGTGAAGATTTTCCGGAGAAATTTCAAATCCGATTGGATCGCGTAGCACAAAATGAATAGGTTTTCCTGGAAAACTGGCTTGAGATTTGAACGCCATCTGGCTTTGCAATTTTTTATCCGGCATGTGGTAAGTTTTGCCATCTTTCACGAAATTTGTTCCTGTTTCAAAAAAACAAAATTTTATATCACGAGCTTCGCATTGGCGTCTTAAAGATAAAATCCAATCGTAATCACATGGACGCGCGCCGTCGTAATTTTCTCCACCCGCTGTTACTTGTTCGATTTGCGCCGAATCCAAATATCGACCGATTTCTATTTCGCCTATAAGCGGAGCACACATAATTCCCTTGTGTTTAAACGGAAGTTCTAAAAGAATTGGAATTCTCTCGTCTGCGCGCTTTTGATTTTCGCAAGTAACATTAAAGAATACATTGTCCCAGCCGGCCCCCCAGTCCGACGGCAAACATTTTTCGACGCGAGCGACGCGTTTTGTAAGCAAATAAAATATCACATCGCTGCGTTGGTGAATAAAAGACCAAGCCTGGTCGCGCCATTCGTCGGCTTCTTCCAGAAAAAAATCAGAAGTCATACAAACGCGGATTGTTTCTCCGCTTTTTATTTTGTACGAGCCATCTTTGTTTTTTTGTATCGGATAATCGAAATTTTGTTTTACGCGAAAGATTTGCGAACCGTCTTGACCGCGCTGCCGATCCAAAAAATACATGTAGCAATTCTGACAACCTTCGCTGATTTTTCTGCAGCCGTGCCAGGGATTCCAAATATCGCGCATTTCTGTTTAAAGAACCTTCACGTTTGAGAATTTAGCACTTTTAACAAGATTTTGCACAGATTATTTTTCGTCATTTCGAAGAATTAGCGTGCTGATTTAGCTTCATTCTCGTCATTGCGAAGCATGGAATGCTGAAGCAATCCCACCGCTGTTTAATTGGATTGCCGCGTTGCAGTGCTCCTCGCAATGACGAATGAGGTTAAGTGACATCACGAGGCAGACGAATCACGACGCAAAACTCCCCGCAATGACATAATCAACACTAATTATTTAGGATGGCTTCTGCTAACATAACGCCGATTCCTGCAATAACACATAAAATCAGCGGATATTTTTTCAGTTCGCGATAGTACAGTCCATCTAAGCCTCTCGTAAATAACAAGTAAACTGGCACTAAAGTTCCGATTACGACCACCATGGCTCCGGCGAATCCTAAAATTTTGATGAAAGCATCAGGATAAACTGCGGCAATTACGTATGCCGGCATGATTGTTATCAGTGATACAAATGCTTTTCTGGAAAATTTAAACCTAAATTGATCTCTGAAAGTTAAGTTTAATGATTCCGCTAATCCTATGCTTACTCCGATGAAAGAAGTCAGAATTGCAAAAATCGACATCCACCAAACCATCACTTGGAAATGTACAAATGAAGATATGTTCGCCAGTTCTTTTACAAACTCGCCGACTCCGATTTTTCCGGAGATAGTTTGCGCGAAGAAATCGGGGCTCGCCTTGAAAACCGCACTCAGCGAAGTGATGGACCACAGTATATAAACTAATGTAGGCATTAAACTTCCTATGAAAATGCTTCTTTTTAAGACTTTCG
>JAFQBQ010000173.1 GCA_017416635.1 Alphaproteobacteria bacterium
TCTGCACGATGTAAAATCAATGGGAGCGATTGCCTATATAGAGCTCGCAAGGGAATTTTTGCAAAGGGAATCTCATGGTCAATAAAAATTTGGGAAGAGGACTGTCCGCATTTTTAACAGTATCTCCAGCGGGAAGTGATAGTAGTTCGGCTAAAATCGCCGTAAATCAAATTCACGAAAATCCATATCAGCCAAGACAAACATTTGACGAAGAACAACTTGAGGCTTTAGCTGCATCTATTAAAAGAAGAGGAGTTTTACAACCACTTCTAGTTCAAAAAATAAATGATGATTCATACCAGCTGATCGCAGGAGAACGCAGGCTCCGCGCGGCGAAAATTGCGGGTTTGGAAGAAGTTCCTGTTGTTTTGGTGAATTTTACAAATGAAGAGCAACTCGAAGTCGCGTTGTTGGAGAACATTCAGAGAGAAAATTTAAATCCAATCGAAGAAGCCGAAGGCTACAAACGGCTTATTGACGAGTTTAATCACACGCAAGAAGAATTATCGAGCATTGTCGGCAAGAGTCGCAGTCATATTTCGAATATGATGAGATTGCTTACGCTTCCAAAAGACGTTCAACAAATGGTTAAGGACGGAAAGTTATCTTTCGGACATGCTCGAAGCCTAATCGGAGCGGAAAATGTTTCTGAAATAGCTCATAAAATTACAGAAAATTCTCTAAATGTAAGAGAAACCGAAGATTTGGTAAGAGAAATAAAATCGAGGTTCGAATCTGCGGACGCAAAACGGAAAAAAAAGCAAATGCGTCGAGATACTTACTCAGATCCAGAGATCGAGCGCTTGGAAAGGCAATTATCGAGTCTTTTGTCCGCGAAAGCTTCGGTTATTTTGGTTGATAGCGGGTGTCGAGTCGAAATTCAATTTGATTCGTTTGAGGGATTAGATAAATTTGTTCAAAAATTGAATCGATAAAATGGGGATTATCAGAGCAGCCTGCACGGTAGGCGGATTTACTTTGTTCAGTCGATTGATTGGGTACGTCAGAGAGTGCCTGATGGCGTCGATTTTAGGAGCGAATCTATACTCGGATGCTTTATTGGTCGCATTGCGAATAGCGAATACTTTTCGACGCATTTTTGCAGAAGGAGCATTTAATGCGTCATTTCTTCCTCGGTTTGCGAAAGTTTTAAATGTCGATGGGAAAGACGAATCTAACGCGCTTCTTGCGCACATCTTCAGTTTTTTGTTAATCTCGCTTTGTTTTTTTTCTTGCATCATTTTGTATTTTTTCCCTGCGTTTTTGGAAATATTGGTTTCGGGATTTGATGTACTCAGTAAAAAATTTGAATTAAGCGTAAGGCTTGGGCGGATATGTTTTCCGTACTTGATATTAATTTCACTTAGTTCTTTATTCTCTGGAGTTTTGAATACAATTAATCGATTTGCTTTGCCTGCTGCGTTGTATTCCTTCCTAAGCATTTGCACTGGTACAACGTTGGTAGTTGGATACTACATGGATTGTAGTCAGTATGAAATGGTTCATTGGATATCGTACAGCGTACTTATTTCAGGGATTCTTCAAACTTTATGGTTACTCTGGTCTATTAAAAATTATGGATTCGGAGTGAAGTTCACTTTTAATTGTTGGAATCCTCGAGTGAAAGATATCGCAAAAAATATGATTCCCGGAATTATCGGTGCCGGTGTTTGGCAATTGAACATGATTATAGATATGACGATGTCATCGTACCTTCCAACAGGAACTATTACTTGCTTAAACTTAGCGGAAAGATTAAATCAATTTCCGTTGGGAACTTTTGGAATAGCATTGAGTACGGCGTTACTTCCGATGTTATCAAAACTTGTCGCCTTAAAAGATTATACCCAGGCACAAAAAGAATTAGAAAGAGGGCTGATTTTTACGTTTCTTTTTACTTTCTTAGCGTTGACACTGATGTTATCTCTAAATGAAATCATTGTAGCAGTCGCATTTCAACGCGGACTTTTCGGAGCGGAGCAAGCTAAAATTACGGCAGAAGCCCTCAAAGGATTATTAGCAGGACTTCCCGCGTATGTTCTGTCGAAAGTTTATTCCGCCGCGTATTTCGCACAAGGAGACACAAAAACTCCTGTAATTTTGGCAGCGGTTTCTCTGGTTGCCAATGTGATATTTTTGATAGTTTTAGTGCCATTTCTTAAATATTTCGGGTTAGCTGTAAGTGCTTCATTAGCCGCATGTATCTATTCAGGACTTCTCTTCATTTATACCGATCAAAAATTAAAATTTTCAATTTCTCGAGAATTTGTTTGCAAAATATCTGCACAAATCGTCGCTTCTGTCGCTTCATATTTTTCGTTAATATGGTGCGCCAGAACATTTTGGACAGAAGACATGATAACAGTTTGGTGGAAATGGGGAGTCTTGTTTCTAATATTGTGTTTCGGCACCATCATTTTCATTTTAGTTAACGCTTTTGAACTTAAATTAATGAGCCGTTCAGATTGGAAAATCTGGACCCGTTCGGCGTGGGATTAAGACTTAAATAATAAGAATAATTATAAAATTTTTGAGAATAATTCATAAGTTATTTTGAGTAAAAGTAA
>JAFQBQ010000174.1 GCA_017416635.1 Alphaproteobacteria bacterium
TCGCAATCGACTTTTTCGCACGTGTGATAACGGCTTTCTGTGCCGCAATCGCTGTCAAGTCAGCAGACGCTGCATCCAGTTTCTTTTTATCAGAAACTGCTTCACCAACGCCCATATTCAAAACAACTTTTTCAATCTTAGGAATTTCCATTACGTTTTTATATCCGAACTGTTCCACCAATTGTTTGGTTGTTTCATTCAGGTATTTTTCTTGCAGTCTAGTCACTGACAGATCTCCTTCCTGCGATTATTTTTCTTTATCTACGATTTCACCGCATTTTTTGCAAGCACGAACGAATTTACCGCTTGCAAGTGCAGTTTTCTTAATTCTCGTTGCTTTTTTACAAGCCGGGCAAACGAGCATTACTTTAGAAGAATGCATCGGCATTTCTTTTACTACAATGCCACCCTGCGGAGCAGCCTGAGTCGGTTTCGTGTGACGTTTTACTTTGTTAACGCCTTCTACAACGACTTTGCCTTTTGCAGGCATTGCAGCAATAACTTTTGCCTGTTTGCCTTTATCTTTACCGGACAATACGAGTACCGTATCGCCTTTTTTAACGTGCAATTTTGCTTGCGTCATTATCTGGGCCTCCTAATTAGATTACTTCCGGAGCCAGCGAGATGATTTTCATGAAGTCTTTTTCACGCAATTCTCTTGCAACTGGTCCGAAGATACGCGTACCTCTCGGGGATTTATCGTCTTTAATGATTACAGCTGCGTTTTCGTCGAAACGAATGTACGAACCGTCCGAACGGCGCAAACCTTTTTTCGAACGAACGACTACTGCTTTCACAACGTCGCCTTTTTTAACTGCGCCACCCGGGGATGCAGATTTAACTGCAGCTACGATAATATCACCGATATTGGCATATTTACGATAAGAACCGCCCATCACGCGAATGCACATAATTTCTTTTGCACCGCTGTTGTCGCCAACACTCAGCATAGTCTGCTGTTGGATCACGGTTATCCCTCCTTTTCATTCAGCTCACTTTAGTCTTAGTTAGATTATTTCGCTCTTTCTAAGATCTCAGTGACTCTCCAACGTTTATCTTTCGAGAGCGGACGAGTTTCCATCATTGCGACAGTATCGCCCAATTTGCACTCATTGTTTTCATCATGAGCTTTGAATCTCTGCGTATTTTTTACCGGTTTTTTGTACAACGGATGCTGTACCAAACGCTCAACAGCTACAACAACAGTTTTATCCATTTTGTCGCTGACTACTTTGCCAATTCTGACTTTGCGCTCATTTCTTTGTTCCATGCTTGTTTCCTCCTTCCGTTCTTATCTCACCTATTCGGCAAGAACGTTACGCTTGCAATTCCTGCTCGCGCTGGATCGTTTTGATGCGAGCAATCGTCTTTTTAACTTCTTTGATTCGCATCGGATTTTCAAGCTGTCCCGTTGCTAATTGGAATCTCAAGTTGAAGAGTTCTTCTTTCAGGGAAGCAAGCTTCTGGTTAAGTTCGTTCTGATTCATTTCACGGATTTCTTTAACCTTCATTTACTTCACCGCCCTCCGCGTTTGCCGTTTCTTCACGTTTAATGAAGCGCGTTTTGATCGGAAGTTTGTGCGATGCAAGACGCATTGCTTCTTTGGCTACTTCTTCCGCTACGCCATCCATTTCGAACATTACACGACCCGGTTTTACTACTGCTACCCA
>JAFQBQ010000175.1 GCA_017416635.1 Alphaproteobacteria bacterium
CCGTCGCCAACAGGGCTGTTGCATGTCGGAAATGTTCGAATTGCGTTGTTGAATTATTTGTTCGCAAAAAGTCACGACGGGAAATTTGTTCTGCGAATAGACGATACAGACAAAGAGCGTTCGACCATTGAATCTGAGAATATGATAATCGATGATTTGAAGTGGCTGGGAATTGCTTGGGATGAATTTTACAGACAGTCTGAACGATTCGATACTTACGACAAGGCCATCGATTACCTAAAAAGCATAGGGCGTGTTTATCCATGCTATGAAACTAAAGACGAATTGTCGATTAAGCGTAAAGTGCAAATTTCACGAGGAATTCCGCCTGTATATGACAGAGCTTCGTTGAAATTATCTCAAGAAGAAAAGGATCGTTTGGATGCGCAGGGCGTTCAAAAATATTGGCGATTCAAACTAAATGAGAATGATATCATTACTTGGAAGGATTTAGTTCACGGCGAAATTTCTATTCCTCTTTCGACAGTCAGCGATCCTATTTTGGTAAAACCAGATGGTTCTTATGTGTATACATTTGCGTCAGTTGTGGATGATGCAAATCTTGGGATAACTCACATCATTCGCGGAGATGATCACATCACAAATACCGCGGTGCAAATTGATATGTTCAAGGCTTTGACAGGGCAAGTTCCGGAGTTTGGACACATTCCGTTGCTTATGTCCATTGACGGACAGGATGTTTCTAAGCGGACAAGTTCTCCGTTGAGCATGGTAAATCTTCGCAAAGATGGTATTCAAGCTCAGGCTATTTTAAATGTTCTCGCGAGTTTGGGAACTTCAAACGATATCAGCGGCGACGACAAATTGTCCGATTTAATCAGCAAATTTTCTTTTGAAAAGATGAGCCTCTCATCTCCGAAATTTAATATCGAAGATGTAAAGGCGCTTACTCGCAAAATGATATCCGAGAAGTCATTTGAGGAAGTCAAGCCGGCTCTTCTCGAGATGGAATTGAGCAGGGCTTCTGAAAAATTTTGGGATACTATCAAAAGTAATATTTCTTCTTTGGAAGAAGCAAAAGTTTGGTACGACATACTTTTTAAGCCGATAGAAACAGTTGACGAAGATAAAGATTACGTTCGCCAGATGAATCAAACTTTGGAGCAGTCTTTCAATTATGATGACTGGATAAATAAATTGAAAAAAGTTTCAGGTCGAATCGGTCGTGATTTGTTTCATCCAATTCGAATGGTTTTAACAGGGCAAGAGAACGGCCCGGAATTGAAGAAAATTTGCGAGTTTTTGGGACATACCGGCTGTCAGGTCAGAATAAAAAAGAATTTACGATGAAAAGACTTTATCTGTACAATTCTCTTTCAAATAATCTCGATGAGTTTCGTCCGATTGATGAATCTAATGTTCGTATGTACGCTTGCGGACCTACGGTGTATTCAGGTCCTCACGTTGGAAATGCTCGTCCGCTTGTGGTTTTTGATGTTCTTTTTCGGTTGTTGTCTTTGCTTTATCCGAAAGTTACGTACGTAAGAAATATCACAGACGTCGATGATAAAATCAACAAAAGAGCGGCGCAGCGTAAAATTACAATAAGAGAATTAACGGATGAAGTTATAGAAAATTTTCATAATGATTTATCTTTGCTAAATATTTTACCTCCAACTATTGAGCCGCGTGCGACTTTTCATATTCAGGAAATGATAGATGTTATTCAAAAATTATTGGATAACGGTTACGCATATCAGACAGCCGCTCATGTTTTGCTGAGCGTGAAAAAATTACCGAATTACGGAATACTTTCAAAGCGCATGCTCGATCAAATGATTCCGGGGAGCAGAGTTGAGATTGGAATATACAAACGCGATCCGTTAGATTTTGTTTTGTGGAAACCTTCTCGCGATAATGAACCGTCTTGGGATAGTCCGTTTGGTCCGGGACGTCCTGGCTGGCACATAGAATGCTCCGCAATGAGTCACAAATATTTAGGTGTTCAGTTTGATATTCATGCTGGCGGGCATGATTTGATTTTTCCGCACCATGAAAATGAAATTGCACAAAATTACGGTGCGTTCGGATGTTTGATGGCGAATTACTGGATTCACAACGAACTCGTTTTGGTAGACAATCTCAAAATGTCCAAATCGGTAGGAAATGTAATTTCCATCAGCGATGTTTTGCAAAAAATGGACGGCGAAATCATTAGATATGTTTTGCTTTCTTCACATTATCAGAAAAAACTCAATTGGACGGATCAAGCAATTCATCAAGCGCAGCAATCTTTAAACAAAATGTACAGCGCGCTGAATTTGGTTACGGAATTTGTCGAAACTGACTACGATGAATCGATTATCGATGCGCTTTGTTCGAATTTAAATACGCCGTTAGCGTTAAGTCATTTGATAAATCTTGCGGATGAAATTCTGAAAGAAACAGATCAGTCGAAAATCAATTGTGGCGGTTCCGTTTTAAAGAAAAGTGCCTCGATTTTGGGATTGCTGTTCAGAGAAAATTGGTTCAAGCGAAATTTGGAATTGCCGGAAGAAAAAATCGAAGAATTAATTGCTCAAAGAAACCAAGCCCGCAAAGCAAAGGATTACAAAAAAGCCGACGAAATCCGAAATTATTTGACGGATCATCATATCAGCATCGAGGACACCCCTTCAGGAACAACTTGGAAAGTGATATAGGTAAGGATCTTTTTGTTATTGCTTAGGAATAGTTATGACTTTTAACATTAAAAATATTTTGGTTTGTTTTTTGGTGTTTTTGTTCTTCGGTTGCACTGAAAATAATAAGCCTATTTCAGTTGAAGTTGAGCATAAGCAAGCTGCAGATTTGACTTTTATCGATTCATTATTGGATAAGTCTTCAGAGTTTGATCCTCGTAACGTTTTAGTCATATTTGATTTTAATTACACGCTTATGTATCCGAATATTCCATGTTTGCATAAAAATAATATCGATGCGCATAAAGACATTTTTAAAAAGGTTTTGAAAAAACTTTCGCATGAGCAGGCTGATTTAATGCTAACGCAAATGATGGCCACCGAAAAACAAAAGTTGATAAACGACCAATTGTCGGCGCTTCTAAAAAAGCATGCCGATGTGAATTTTTTAGTGTGTTCGAGTTCTCTTGAGAAAAATGCAGATGCGTATCTAAAATTGCTCAATAAAAATAATATTGCGATAACAAATAGTTATAATTTGGAGAATTTTAAGTTTTTGGATTTCGAAGAATATTTATTAGGTCATCCTGTTTATAAAAACGGAGTTATAACCACTAATCGCAGAAAGAAAGGAGAAGTGTTAGTAAGCTTTCTTAAGAGAGTTTCGCGCAAACCGAAATTGATAATATTTGTTGATAATAGCGCAGATAAATTGGATGACGTTAAATTAGCTCTAACATCTCTAAAAAGTACAAAATTGATAATTGTTGAATATTCTGAGTATAAAAACGCATCAATTCCACAAGTCTCAGCGCAAGAATTTACTGCATATTGGAATGAGCAAGTTGATGATTTCTTGAAGTCTCAAAAATGATCAATATATTTTCGAATGGAATATCGTAAATACATTGATTTATGCAACTGTTCGTTTCTAATCTAAATCCTGCACATTTTTTTGCAAAACACTTGACAAAAAGTTAAACTGTTGCGACAATCCAGAGCGACAGAGTTAGGAGAAAGAAAATAATGAAAGCTAGAATGTTGACATGCACGCTATCTGCAATGCTGAGCATGTTTGTGAATTTTGGTTCTGATGCTTAATCGATCAAATTATTACTTCGAAATGGAATGAGCAGATAAATTACTCTATGAATAAAGTTAAAAATTTTTCCTCAAGTTTAGGAGCGCAACAAATAAAAGAGTTTGGATTTCCTAAAGAGTTGGAAAGATATTTTTCAATCTACGATAAGTATGCTTCGCCAACATTTGAGTCGATTCACTTGTTTAATAGCGGGGAGTTAAGAGAGACTCAGAATTTGTTGCACAAAACACTGCTAAATCTTATCTTAAGCTCAGCTGACGGAGAAAAATTTGTAAGGCAGTTTCTATCTGAAATAAAAGGAAGGAATTTAGATAAAGGTGGGCAAATCTCTTTTCTTCAGAAAATTATTGACACAAATAATTTGAGATAAATGGATTAACATTTAAACGCGAGCCCATATTTTGTGGGCTCCTTCTTATCCCTAATTTATGTTAGATATAAAAAACCCCGCCAATGCGGCGGGGGGCAGTTAATAAGAAAGGAATTACGAAAAACTACTTTATTTTTGCTTCTTTAAACAAAACATGCTTGCGGACTCTAGGATCATACTTCCGCATTTCCATTTTTTCAGGCTGCTTTCTCGGATTTCTTTTCTTCACATAGAAGAATCCAGTATCAGCCGTACTTAGCATCTTTACAGTCATTGTCGCAGACTTAGCCATTGTAAACTCCACACAAACAGGGACATGGTATCATAAATGTATCAGAAGTCAAGTCGCAAATTGCTCTGCCAGGACCTTATTTTCAAGAGTATTATCCTTATCTAAAAGCAGAGTCAAAGTCATTGAACGATTTTTCGAAACACATACCTTTGTCGCACCGCGGAATTCTACATAATCAGCGACAGCGCATACGGGACGCCGTTCTTGATCAATTGCTTGAATTTCTATTTTGGAGTAATCGGATAAAACTGCGCCTCGCCATCGTCTTGGGCGAAATGAGCTGATTGGAGTTAATGCCAATAGTCCGGAATTAATTGGAATAATCGCTCCGCCAGCGGAATAATTGTAGGCGGTGCTTCCTATGTCGGACGCAATAATCAAACCATCGCAAACTAATTCTTTTAATTTTAAATCGCCGTCAACTGTTATAGATAACTTTGCTGATTGATGCGTTTCTCTGAGAAGGTAAACTTCGTTTACGGCAATACTGGAAAATGCTCCGTTCGATTTCGTTATAACAGTCGTTTGAAGAGGATTAAATTTCAGTGGAGCCGCATCTTGGATTCTCTCGATTAAATTTTCTTTGCTGTACTCGTTTGTCAGAAATCCAAGTTTCCCTCGGTTCATTCCGTATATAGGCAGGTTATACTGAAAACTTTCATGAAAAGCCCTCAGAACCATTCCATCGCCGGACAAAACCACTATACAATCAGCCTTATCCAGAGGAACTTGCCCGTATATTTTAACCATATGCCGATAAGCTTCTCTGGACTTAGCATTCGACGAATAAACGAAATGAATCTTCATTTCTCTACACCTCTTATGACGATACTATCATATCGTGCAATAAGTCGAAAGATTACTTCGATGCAATTGCGCGCGTTAATTCAAATAATTTGCGCTTTGTTACAACATTGCGGATATTATCAAAATATTCCGAAAGTTGAGCACTGCTTATTTCGGAAGCTGCATCAGCGGTGTAAACAGCTTTAGACGAATCATTCAATTTGCTTGTTCCGAATCCTTCTAAAAAGAAGTTCATTTCTACGCCTAAAACCTGCGCAATCTTGTATAAAGTCGATGCGCTGACCCTGTTCTTCCCGCTTTCATATTTCTGTAATTGCTGAAATGTAATTCCTAAGAAAGAACTCAACCCGCTCTGCGTTAATCCGACATCTTGGCGTCTCAACCTTATCTTCTGACCAATGTAGCGATTGATCTCTGCATCACCATCTGATATAGTCGGTCTCATAAGTTTCCTCTCAATTC
>JAFQBQ010000176.1 GCA_017416635.1 Alphaproteobacteria bacterium
ATGATGATAAAAAATATTTTGAACATCAAATATCCTAAAGGTATTGATAATGATTATTTGTTACCTTTTATAAAACTTGAAATCGGACCGTTAGCTTCATGGATTCCAAATGGTAATTACAAAATCAAACCGTATATCGATTGCATAAAAAACTGAATTTCGAAGATATTATTGTGCTGACAATTGTAGCTGAAAGAACGTTTTGGGAGAAAATTACTATTTTACATCGCGAACATTTCCGTACCGAAAAGCATAAACATCCTGAGCGTTATTCTCGACACTATTACGATGTATATCAAATTGGACATTCGTCTATTCTTGCTTCGGCATTACAAAGAATCGATCTATTAGATGCTGTTGTCGATTTTAAAAAGAGATTTTATCCATGCACTTGGGCAAACTATGATTTGGCACAACAAAAAACGGTAGAGTTAACCCCATCTGAATACAACATGGATTTTTTGAAAAACGACTACAAAAAAATGAAGTTAATGATTTATGGTGATTATCCAGAATAGAATGAAATCATCGATTTTTTGAAAGAGCTAGAGAATAAGATTCATACATTCTCAAATTTAGAATAACTGATGTAAAGAGTCTGTAAAAAATTTTGTGTAAACCGTTTATCTCGGTTTCTAAATAATTTCAGAATCCGTGAGAAAAAAACGAACCTCCGTTGAATATATACAAATGGAGGACAGTGTATGTTGTATACGCAGGAATACTTAGAAGCCGTAGAGAAAGCGATTTGCGATTTACAGTCGGGAAAACGAGTGACTTCTATTTCCTATGGTGACACGCACGTTCAATATGCTCCTATAAATTTGGAGGATTTACTTCGTCTTCGTAGCCAAATAAAAGCTAGCCTTGCAGAAGTAACATTTCGCAAACGCTTCGAAAATACTCTTTTGCTGAATCTTTTACTTTGTTGCGCAGTTTTTCTTCCACAATGCATCCCCCTGTTTCTAATCGATCAATTCCAAGCGAATGGCATAACTCATCAAATTAAAGAACTCAATGAGTCTTCTTCCTCCAATTGCAAATTAAAAGCAGAAGCCGAACGATTTGGAGAAAAAAATCGAGTAATCACTCAAGTTAGATTAAACTTCCCGTGTAATAAAAAGACCAAACAAGCCATATCAAACAAAGAGGTTTAATGTGCCATGAAACTGAACATTCAGTAATCCGCACGTATCGGGGAAAAATACTTCTGCAATCTTTTTGCAAAGTTAATTATCAGCTTCGTTTATGCAAGAATCAAAATCTTTGGAACCCGGCAAAAGAATCTCTAACTTTGATTTGCCATTAAAAAGCCTATTTTCAAAAACTTTGCGATTAAATAACTCTAATATCTTCAATTTAAACGTTTCTCCAATACTTGGTCCATTTAAATATCGTAAAATAACATCAATTTTTCTATCCGCTCTTATTTTATAATCTGACATGCCATACACACCACAACTAACCATATAATTCACGCTATGATCATCATGAAAATAATATTTAAATCCGTCCTTAGTCATCACAAAACGACTTTCATCATTAAAAACTTTCGAAAGATTGTAAGTCAGTGAGTAAACATTAACAGTATCTACTATAGATGTTGGCTTATCTGGAAAAAATAGGGCATTCTTTTTACCTGATAATATTTCTTTGTTTTCTTTTACCTTATGCGAGAAATCTAGAAGTTTATAGTAATCCTGCTGATAAGCTAAATAGTAACGGTTAAAATGACAGACTCCACAAAAAATCATCATTGAATATATCAACGGTTTACTCCACTTGCGGAACAATAACTCCACCAAAGAAAACAAAACTAAAACAGCGCCCAGAGGAACTAATAGACTATCTCTTCCCTGTAATCCTGCTAGGCTAATAGATGCTCTCCCTACAGCTAAATACGGAAATATGGCAAGAGACAAAATAAATATTCCTATTAAAAGGATAAACAAATAATCTTTAATTGTTAAGCATCCTTCTTTCTCCATATACTCTGATAAAAAATTATTATTTTTGCTTTTGATATAAACGTACCAAAGAGAAAAAACCACAACTAGTAAAACTGCCACATAGAAACGATCAAATAACAATGAAATTGCACTTCTCAAAACGTCATGCATAGATGGAATTAAATTTCGAACAGCAAGTTCCAACCTTTTTAAGGTTATTACGTTGTAGTCTATATACTTATACTCGCCTCCAAGCGGGAAAAAGTAATTTTTCAGCAAAAAATAGACAACTGGAACAGCGAAGAAATCGGAATACTTCCAAATACTAAATGCATCTTTTTTGATCGAAATAAGGTAGTATAGAATGTAACATAGAGGTATTGCGTAAAATACTAGATTAGAACCTGTGGTAAAGGAAATAAAAAACAACGCGAGAATCAATCCTCTGACGATAAACTCATTATTTTTTTCCTTTCTTAAATAACTAATTAACATGTAACTAGCAACCATAAAAAGAAAGTAGCCAAGAATATACGGAAATATACAAGACAAAGCTCTTACATCATTTGCGGGAAAAGTGATATACAGTAAAACTATCAGAGTAGCATAGATTCTATTGATAAAGAAAAATTTTGAAAGTATCCTATATAATAATAACGCATTTATATAAAATATAAAAAAAGTTGCTATTCTAAAGGCTGAAGCTGGCAACAACCTGCCGAGGGATATCACAAAATATAATGAGGGACGCCCCAAATCTAACGCCATATTTTTCAATGCAGATTGACTTGAAAAAAACAAGCAATAATCGTCCCACCACCATCCTGTTAGAATTAACAGAGCGAAATGAGAAAAAAAGTAGAATAACGTTATCAGTCTAATATATTTTTGATCTTCCTCGGCTATTTTCACAATACTCAGACCTGATATCATTTTCTTTCCGCTTTTTAAATTGAACGCTATCATATTGCTCATATCTCTCTTTCAAAATTAATTCTCTTTTCTTCTACAACTATAGGTCTATTGATGATGCGGGTATTTAATGCCAAAATATACTCTCCGATGAGTCCCATAAATATAAGAATAACTGCAAATAAAAAGAAAAAACCAACCACCAAAGGAGCAATTCCAATAGAAAAATTATCCCAATCAGTTAATTTCCTTATTAAATAGTAACCTCCTATCATAGCGTCGATCAGAGCGACAACACCTCCGCATATTGTCGCAATCCTCATTGTAACTTTGGTATAACTAGTAACGCTGAGCATTAAAGCATCGTATAAGGCAAAGAAATTATAGCTAGACTTTCCGCTTTTCCTCTTTTTTTGTTTATAAAAAATCTCTTTTCTTTTCTCGCCAAACTCTGCGACTATTCCTCTTAAAAATGGAGACGGATCATTTAATTGACGGAGAAAAGATATAAAGCTTTTATCGTATAAACCAAATCCGGTAAAATGTTCTATATACTCAATATTAGATATTCTTTTCATTATCTTATAATAGGTCGTGCGAAGGAGTCTCATAAATTTTCCTTCCTCGCTTTGCTTTTTTATGCCAATAACAATTTTGTTCCCCTCTTTCCACTCCTGCACAAACTTCGGAATTAACTCAACAGGATCCTGAAAGTCAGCGCATACCAACATCGCGCAATCTCCACTAGCCTGACATAGCCCATAGAAAGGAGAATTAAAAGGTCCAAAATTACGCACGTTAAAAATGGCTTTAATTTTGGGATTTTCTGAACAAAGTTTTTCTAACTTAGATCGAGTAGAATCTTCAGAATAATTATCTATAAAAATTAATTCATAATCATAACCAGAAAGATTATTCGTTATTTGTTCTATTATCGCCTCACTTAGCGGAACTACATTGTTTTCTTCATTAAAACAAGGAACTACTACGCTTAATTTTAAGTTTTTATCATTCATCATTATTTTCCTAATACTAGAACATCATGTAAACGATCATCGAAAGAAACTTTATTATTCAGATAAGAGTTATTTAAGAAAGATATTTCACATTTTACTATTACTATGAGTAGTAATAGTGCAATGGATATTTCTAGATCATAAGGAACTTTTTTAATATTTTCTTTTGTTAGATGCTCCTTATTATCAAAAAAAGTTAACCAATACAAAAAATCATAATAAACAGGCCCAACGAAAGCGTCTTCCCAGTCTATTAATATTAACCTATCACCTTTCTGTTTTATATTCTTATTACTCAAATCTCCATGGCATATGCACGTTTCAAGATTAGCATTTTTTAAAATTTCAAAGTAACTAACGCATTGATCATAAATCTGCTTGTTAACTAGAAGGTTATCATATAAATGATGTAAAGAACTGTCACTAACTTCGAGTAAGCTTTCAAAAGTGTAATTTATTGAAACAGCATCATGATTACGCAGCTTTCTTCTATGCTCAAGCATAGATTCCATAATCGTCTCTGGAGAACTACTAGCGTCACATAATTCTTCCATGAAAAGAAAATTACGCTGCTCAAACTCTAACGTTTTACAGAAAACGACATCATCGTACAGAATACGGAATATATGTGACTCTTTAATTAAATTACTCCTACATTCCGCATTATCGGCATGTGTCTTTAAAAAAAACAAGCCATTTTTCGTTACTACTTTAAATACAATTCCAAGAGTAAAATCCTTTTCTATAGGATTGACCGTCAATATGGCACACCCGATTTCACTCTCAATTATACGGCATACATCAGCTGCGCAAAACACCTCTCTTTTATTGGGTATCAAGCCACCTGATTTTAACTTTGAAAAATAATTATATTTACTTAGCATAATATTCTTTTAAATAATCAATTTCATCGTAGTTAAAATACCTAGCTAGAGCCGTAGTTCCCGCAACTATATACTTTTTCTCAACTTCGTCCAGCTCGTCTATAATGGATTTATTGTATTCTTGAGTACTTCTTAAAACAGTTCCCCAAGGTTTTATATCGCCTTCTAATTTATTGCCATTCCAGCTAGGATAAAGCATTGTTTCACTAAAATTTACGCCAATAAAATTTGCAATCTTCCGCATGCATATTTCCTTATCAGCGACTAAGTCTTCGTATCTTACCAACTTAATATTTTCAGGATAAAGCTTTGCAAACATAGCAACAGTAGAGTGATATATATTCCATGTAATCAGATATTTTGATATGGATTGCGGGAAAGGACGTCGTTTGGTATCTCTATATGCTGAAAAAGGATTTCTAACTACATGTATTATTTTTACTGATGGAAAATCTCTTATAATTCTTTCCGAATCTATGCCTATAGCAGGAGAATACCCGATATATGCTTGACCTTTCCCATATGCATAATAATTCTTCCATGCAATAAATGTTGATTTGAAAAATGCTTCTATTACGTCTCGGCGCCTATATTGAGGTTTATTTCCTAATGTAGCTATG
>JAFQBQ010000177.1 GCA_017416635.1 Alphaproteobacteria bacterium
ATTAATTCTCAAGCCTGTTGAATACAATAAAGTATAAAGTGCTCTATCTCGATTAGTGACCCACAACTCATCATTTGGGAAAAAACTATCCAAATTTAAAAATTTGAAAACGGCATCTTCTGAAATCGGTTTCGGCAACAGCTTTGATAATTTCGGTCTTTTTACGGCATTAATAATTTGGACGTCCAACAATTTTAATTTCGCTAAATAATAAAAAAATGATTTCACTGCCGACAGTGCTCTGACATTCGATCGGGCAGAAAGTTCATTTTCTATTCGATGAGAAAACCACGATCTGAAATCCGTAACTTTCAGCTGACGGAGTGACTCGATTGTTACTTCTTCTCCAAAATGATGAGAAATAAAATTCAAAAAATTTGTTAAATCTCGCTCATAAGCGGTAATCGTATTTTCCGAATAATACAACTGAAACTTCAGCTCAGAAAGCCAACCTTGTTTTAACGAAAAAACATCTTTTTGAATATTTTTGACGTCCACGACTTTTTACACCGCAAGAACGATTCCGCTTTGCGGCTTCCAATGCAAATAAACTTTATCATCCCACTGAATCGGACGCTCCGCCGCCCTAACCAAATTTGCGACCGTCGCCAAAACAATAATTCCTGAACTTAATTTAACGTAATAAATCGAAACATCTCCAAGATACACGATATCCTGAACTATTCCGCTCGTCCAATTGTATTCGTCAGTAGGCTCTTTCGTGGTTAACATGACTTTTTCCGGACGAATCGCGACATTTATTTGAGCACCGACCGGAGCAGATGCCGAATGCGTAACATACAAATTTTTCTCAAGCATTGTAGACTTTACGATTACGTGATCTGCTTTTTCTTCGACAACCAAACCTTCAAAAAGATTTACCGAACCGATAAAATTCGCAACATACTTCGAATTCGGATACTCGTACACCTCTGTCGGACCACCAATTTGCAAAATGCGTCCTTCGTTCATAACACCGATACGAGTTGACATCGTCATAGCCTCTTCCTGATCGTGAGAAACCATAATAAATGTCACACCTATTTTTTCCTGAATGTTAACCAGCTCCAGCTGCGTCCTCTCTCGCAATTTTTTATCAAGAGCTGCAAGCGGCTCATCTAACAAAACCAATTTCGGTTGTTTTACCAAACTGCGAGCAAGAGCAACTCTCTGCCGTTCACCTCCGGACAGCTGATGCGGCTTTCGATTTTCATATCCGCTCATCTGAACCAATTTCAGATACGAATCGACTCTATCTCGAATCTCATTTTTTTTCATTCCTTCCTGAATGAGACCAAACGCGACGTTTTGTTCAACGGTCATATGAGGGAAAAGCGCATAAGATTGAAATACCATGCTAACAGGTCTTTTGTAAGCCGGTGTGTTCGTCATATCCATGCCGTCGATAAAAATTTTCCCCGATGTCGGAGACTCGAACCCTGCTAACATTCTAAGAAGCGTCGTTTTACCGCAACCAGAATGTCCAAGCAATGAAAACAATTCCCCTTTATAAATCGAAAGAGAAACATCGTTGACCGCAAGGCGCTCGCCGAATCTTTTCGTCAGATTTTTTATACTTACGTACGGCTTAATTTTCGGATCCTGCCACGGCTCTGGCATTTGAAGTCTTTTGGCTTGGTTCGATTGTATTACCAACGGACGTTTCCTTTCTGTTCTAACAAATTACAAAATTCCATCTTCTGGTATAGACGACTCCGAAGATTCATCTATCGTTTTCAATAACTCATAATTAACTTTAACTTCGTATTTTTTGGAAAGATATCCGATTAATTGCTGATACAGATCCTCCGCATTTTCTTGAAGCAATGAACCATAATCTTTCATTTTCTCTTCATGCGGAATTTCTTCATGCTTAATTTCATTAACCTGATACACAACAATTCGATCGTTAATTTCTCGATAAGCGACATCACCTTTTTGCTTTTCAAATGCTTCTGCGAATACCTCTTTAATTATTTTTTCTCCGTCTTTTTTAGCACCAAGCAAACCTTCCCTATCGAACATTGACGTAGTTTGCGTTTTATATCCTAATGAAGAGAATTTTTCGCCAGCAGAAACTTTCGCTACGATATCGTTCGCCATCTCTATAGCTTTGCTATGCTTTTGATCTTTTTTCCACTCCGCTTTCACTCGATTTTTTACTTTTTCAAATTCATCGACGTGTTGCGGCACGATATTATCTACATATACCACCCATTGCACGTGATGTTTTTGTTTGTCGAGCGATTCAGAAAATGATGCAACTTCCTTTTCATCCTGGCTAAACGCAACAGTCATAACATCCTGCGCGTAAGGAAGATTAACTTTATTTTCGTCATTCAGCTTTACATTATTCGCAGTAAAAACTTTTAATCCACGTTTATTAGCGACTTCTTCAATATCGGTCCCCGACATCAAATCATCTTCGATACCGCGAGTAAGCTCATCTATTTTCGCCTGAACTTTGTTCTGCTTTATATCAGCAATCAACTCAGCTTTCATTTCATCAAAACTGCGCTCTTCTCTCTGTTCGGAAAATTCATACGCCTCTTTAACTTCGTCATCAGAAACTTTTACATCCGATTCGATTTTACTTTCACTAAATTCCAAAACGCGGAACGAACGAACTTCCGGAACAATAAACAAATCGGAATTATTATTGAAAAATTCCATTAAATCTTCATCGGAAGGTTCATCCTTAAGAGATATAGTAGAGGGATTGATCTCCGTAAATACCAAACTGCGCTTCTCAGATTTTATATTCGCATAGTAATCTAACTCATCGAAACATGACACATACTTGAAAGGAGCTTTCATCAAATGTGTTTTAATTTCGCGCCCGGACGCTTCCAAAAACTCAGCTTCGGAAACTTGTATCCCTTTCAAAAAACGGCGGAAAACACTTGCATCGAAATGCCCGTCTTCTCTTCTGAACATTCCCATATTTTCGACGTAAGCATACATAGTCGAATCAGAAACAACTAAACCAAATTCGCCGGCTGCCAAATTTATCAAATTTTCCCAAACAAGCTGATGAAGTACCGTTTTCGTAATCGAAGAGCTATCCACATCTTTCGCACCTCGCTTATTTAACGCTTCCAAACGCTTGCTCTTTTCATACTTAAAATACTGAGGAGAAATTTTGATATTCGATATTTTTACGATGTAATCTTTCCCCATAATTTTATCCACGACATAAGAAAACCCGAAGAATAAGAAAAAAGACCCCGCTAATATTGTCAGAAAAACTTTTGCAACGAGCGAGTGAGCATGTCGACGGATAAACTCTAACATTGACTATTCCCTATAAAAAAAACATACGCTAATATTATTAGTAGTTGATTTTTGTATCAAGTAAGGGAGAGAGATTTTTATGAAATTTTTAATCGCGAATTGGAAGATGAACGGAGATCTTCACTTTGCTGAACAGTATGTTCAAGAAATGAACGATATCTCTTCCGAACATGAAATTATCATATGTCCGCCGTTTCCTTTGCTGTTAAAATTCAAAGATTGCGTTCACTCTCTCGGCGCGCAAAATTGTTGTTTCGCGTCCGACGGAGCTTTTACAGGAGAAGTCAGTCCGAATTTACTAAAAGAATTAGGTTGCACTTATGTAATAATCGGGCATTCCGAAAGACGCACAATTTTTCATGAAACAGATGCCGACATAGAACAAAAATTCAAGATTTTATCTGAATTAAAACTTAATCCGATTGTGTGCATCGGCGAAAAAGAAAATGAACGCGACAACTGGAAAGGAATTTTATCAAAACAAATCAGTTGGATGCAAAATGCAAACCTCGAAAATGCCATAATCGCATACGAACCGCTTTGGAGTATTGGAACAAACATCATCCCAACGACTAACGAAATCAGCGAGGTCGCAAAATTTTTGAAAAGCCAAATAGATGCGCCAGTAACATACGGAGGCTCCGTAAACGCAAGCAACGCATGCACAATTTTTAATATTCCAAATATAGACGGACTTCTTATCGGAAGAGCGTCCTGGACCAGCAAATCCTTCGCTGAAATAATTAGAGAAGTGGAAGAATAACCGTTTAAGTTTAGCCGCAAAAAAGCAGTATCGACATAAAAAAGAAGGCAATCCTTCTCAGAGATTGCCTTCAGCCTCTATAACATTTTTGCGGATTCAACATCTTGCTGAATATTAATAAGGCATTTTGCCAAAACTTGGGAAAAATCTTAAATCCGAATTTCCGACCTCTGTACCTTGTGAAGCTCTATTAAATATGTCTGGAGGAATCATTGCTTGATGTGGCATTCTTCCCCAACGATCCTTAATATCAGGTTTTGCTCCGCTTTCTAACAGTAAAGTTGTCGAATCTTTGTTTCCAAATTGAAAAGTCTTGTGAAGTGGAGTCATTCCACGGGTATTTCGCATATTAAGTTGTGACTCAGCATTGTAATTCAGTAAAACAGACACTGCATCGGCACTATTAGAAAGAGCTGCAGAGGCACTAAAAAGAGGAGTTTCCCCATAACTATTTGTCATATCAAAACTCGCGCCTCTTTGCAGAAGAAAGCTCATTGTATCTATTTGACCGTTATATGCTGCTCTGTGCAATGCAGTTTGCTTATTACCGTCTTGAGAATTAATATCGGCGCCATGCTCCAGCAGTAACTCGATAATACCTATATATCCTCTTTCCGCTGCTTTAATGATAGGGAAAGTTCCGTGGCTATCGCGAATATTAACGTTAGCTCCGTGCTCCATCAAAAATCTTACTACATCAAGACTGCCGTAATATATCGCTTGATAAAGTGCTGTACAATCAAACTCATAATTCCCCTTTTCATTGATATTTAAAAAATCCAATAGTAGCCTTACCATTTCAACAGAATTTTTTTGGGCAGCCATATGCAATAATGTATCTCCCCAAGCATTTTTAACTGTTGGATCCGCACCAATTAACAGCATTAACTCTGCTAATATGAAATTATTGGTGCTCACAGCATAAGACAGCAAAGGCATATCGGCAAACGCTGCATCTTTTCCTTTTTCCTTTATTAATTCAGCAAGAGCTTTATCAGTTTCTTCTAATGTCTTTAAAAGATCACTTTCGCGCTTTTCTAATTCAACTTTTTGATCAACTGCTGTACTCGATGTCTGTGGCGTACTTTCAATTTTTTGATTAATTACCGTACTCGGTGCCTGTGGCGAACTCGTAGTTTCAATGGAATCGTTTGGCTGACTAATAGCTGATGAAAAATTCTCTTTTTCAATTTTTGGACTTACCGTTAAAGCTGTCTTCTTGCTATCAGCAGAGCCAGGTTTTTTAAAATTCTCTTTAGGTGGCAAAATCGGTCTTGGATACTGTTTCTCTTTTGCTCTTGCATAAAAACCTTTTAATTTATTTTTGGATATTGAAAATTCTGACCATAATTTAGCAAATCTTTCTGCAGCGGCTAAATCTTTAGGAAAAACAGCTCCTTTTTTTATTAGAATTTCTTCAATTTCGTTAGAGGTGTCGCCCTGTTTTGCTTGACTTATTGCATAAAAAAGAGGAGCTACTCTATGCTTATCTGTAGAATTTACATCTATGCCTTCGCGCTCAGTTAATACTTTTAATGCAGCTACCGACTTATTTTTTACCGCCATAAAAAGCGGAGTATCTCCATCACTATTGACAGCATTAATATCTACATTTGAATTTATCAGCGATGCACTTATCGAAACAAGATTATGGGACATTGCATAGTGAAGCGCTGTTTGTCCAAATTTATCATGAACTTTAACGTCAGCACCACGACTAATTAATAATATTGCTGCAGCTTCTGAATTGTTTCTTAGGGCAATCAAAAGAGGAGTTTCTCCTGCATTATTAACAGAATTGATATCTGCGCCAGCAGATATTAATAAATCTATACTTTCAATGAAACCGTTTTGAGCTGCGATAGCAAGTGGAGTATTTCCGTTTTTATCTTTGATCTCAAGACTTACTTGATTCTCTATAAGAATTTCTACAAATCTTTTGAAATGAACTCCCTCTTTTTTCTTAATTAGAGGATTAATATCCGACAGGAAGCCTGATAAAAATTCACTGCCTTCAATTTCATTTTTATCTTCTTCACAAACTGGTTTTGTATTAACCCCCAAAAAGGCTAAAAAGGCGCATATTTGATCGGCACTCGTCAAATAAGAAGAATCTAACTCTTCTTGAACGGCGGTTGTTGAATCATAAAAACTTAATTCTTTTTGTGCCCTAATCGCGTAAAGAGCTGTACGGAATGGTGTATTTCCTAGACATTCTCTTGCTTCAAGGTTCGGTCTACGATTTACTAGCAATTCGAGCATTTTTAGGCTACCGAAATTCGATACGAAATGAAGCAGTCTCCATCCGCTTGGGGGATATGGCAGATCAACAGAACTAGTTCTATCAAAAAGTAACTTTATTACTCCCAAATAATCGCCTCTCATTGGAGCAATATTATCTAAT
>JAFQBQ010000178.1 GCA_017416635.1 Alphaproteobacteria bacterium
ACTCCGCGGAACAAACTCAAACACCAGTCTTTTTCCTTCTTTGTGCATCTTATTCCATATCCAAACCGACTTCGCAGAAACTCCAAACACTTCCGCCGCCTCTTTTTGCGTATGTCCTTTTTCCAAAAATTCCACAACCTTTACGCGTAAACCCTCGCTGTATACTGCCATCTTTAATTCTCCGTTTAGCTTTGTATCATTATAGTATATTTATTTCGTAATGTCATTGGGAAAGCGATATATATCGACGCTGCGATGGTCGGAAGTCTCGGAAACAAAGGTCATTTCTTCCAAATTAAAAAGGATAAACAAATGTAAACTTGCGAATAAATTTGATTCATACATCGATGAGTTAAATTTCGGAAACATAACTTTAGAAAAATCGATAAATGATATGCAAGATTTTGTCACACGCAGACTCGAAATAGATACAGAATCCTGCTGCATCCAAAAACCGTTATGACAGTTTCTAAATAAGCAAAATCATATGAAAACGCATAGTCAAAAGAAAAAATCCAAACAGAACTCCTACTACTATTGGATTTTGCCGTTCGACTTAATGAGTTAATTTATCAAAACAGCTTGACAAAAATTTAAAATAGTGATATACATAGTCTATAGTTTTGTTTATTAAATTTGTGGTTTAGCGTAGCAACTTGAAAATAAGATTGTTCGAGTTTAATAGTTTTTTGTTAATTAAATTGAAATGAAAATATAAAAATGAACAAATCAATGAAAAGTTTAATAGCTTGCAGCGCTTTGGCATTGTTGATCGGAAGTGCAGAAGGAACAATAGTTAGATGGCAATCAAATACGGGCGAAAGAATACCAGCGGTAAATACTCTTTTGCCAGATCCCTCACACCCAGAACAACCTATACAAGGAGGCACATGGGTACATCAAGCTGTAAGACAAGGAATTCTTCCATTGCTATTTCTTGAAGATCAAATGAGTAGGACTAATAACACGATATTGACAAATCAAAGAGGGGTAGAGGGGCCAAATTTGCCTTTGACTTTGAATGATCCAAACTTGATAACCATAGTTATGGAAGACACACTTAGAACTTGGGCTAATATCCCAGATGAAAGTGGCAGTACGCCCGTACACTTAGCAACGTCGGGAAAGCGCCATTTTATACTCTCTCAATTATTACAATATGGTGGAAATGTAAATCTTCAAGATAATAATAGGCAAACTCCACTACATATTGCCGCACTTTTCCCTGCAGTTACGTTTATAGGAGAAACTCCAGATGGACGTATAACAGTAAATAACTTGTTAGAAAAAGATCCAGATCTTACAATTAAGGATCGCAATGGGGATACTGCTCTTCATCTAGCGATGAAAGGAAATAATCAGGTTGTAGTCGATAAAATACTAGAAAAAAATCCTGACGTAACAATTCAAGATGCAAATGGTAATACTCCTCTTCATCTAGCGGTAGGAGCTAAAAATATCAATTGGGTTTCGACGATGCTGAGACTCAATCCAGATCTTACAATTAAAAATCGACGTGGTAATACACCTATTCATGTAGCTGCAGGAACAGGAAATACACAAATATTGCGATCTTTGTTGGAATCAGTAAGTGATCCAGAACAAAAGAAAGATCTTCTTGAAATTAAAAACGATGACGGTCAAACTCCTCTTCATTTAGTTGCCACTTTTGTTCCTCAATCGATGTTAGGCGGGACTTCATCAAATAGAGAAGCCTTATCATTTTTAGCGGATTCAATGAAATCTCTTAGATTGTCCTTAAATCCTAAAGATAATCAAGGACGCACTCCGTTTTACTTTGCGATAGAAAAAAATAATTTTCCGTCAGCTAAAGTTTTATTAAATTTCGGTGCTGATCCCAATATATTAGACGCGAATGGATACAATCCTTTTCATTTAGAAATTAGAAATAGCATAAATGCTCTCGCATCCTTACAAATGGATCCGATGAGCAAAAATATCACCAAAAATAAAGAGGTAAAGCGAATTTTTTCTAAGGCGCAATGGCTGCTAGATAACAATGCCGACATTAATTTCCCTAATAAAGATGGAAACACAGCATTGCATATAGCGGTGTATCATGTCTCTGAGGCTAATAATTCAAATGGAAATATTTTAGCCATAAGATGGCTAACAGAAAAAGAAAATCGAATTCCTCAATCTTCAGAAAATTCGGATTCCAGCATTAATTCAAGTTCAGAAATTAGTCAAAACAGCTCCAGTAATACTTCATCAAACGAATTGAATCATATGATAGTTCAACGCGTTAATATAGATGCACAAAATAATGATGGAAACACCCCGTTGCTACTTTCTTTGATGGCCCATCGTCTTGAAATAGCAAGTTACTTGCTAGACCAGGGAGCTTCTCCTGACTTGATGAATTCAGGCCATTATACTCCATTGCTTTTTGCTGCTAGATTTAACGATATCGATCTATTTGACAAAATAATGGCAAATAGCAAGGATCTCGTGAGGTTAATTTACACCATAAGTAGTGACCATTCGTCCCCTATTTTCTTCATAGCAACGAATAACAACGTCAGCTTTGCGAAAAAAATAATAGCTGCATGCAGTAATAATGTACCTGGTCTTGTTAATTTGTGGGACAATAACAAGGGATGGACATCTCTCCACTATGCAGCAGATACAAATAGCGTCGAAATGGCAAAATGGTTGGTGGAACATGTAGCCGTAGCTGATACTAAAGATTACGAGGGGCACTCGCCTATTGATTTAGCAAGGGCAGGAAATAATTTTGCTATGTTAAGAGTCCTAGGACAAAATATAGACTCGCACAGCAATATCAATAATAACAATTCAGATCAAGCAGTTGGAAGAAGAACCAATGGAATTACAGCTCTTATGCAAAAATTAGTAGAAATCCCTTCCGAACAGAATTTTAAAGACATAGAAAAGATGTTGCTAACAGGAAGCGATCCGAATACTACGGATAATAATGGAAATACATCACTTCATTATGCATTAACCAAAATACAATCTCAGCAAGATCCGAAATTCGTACTTGAAGTAATAAAATTGTTGCTAAGGCATGGTGCTAATCCGCTGTCTCAATACGGAGAACTCGAAACTCCATTGGCTTTGGCTAGACAAATTTTGGCATCAAACAATGCTCCAGAAGTTAATGAAATTGTAGAACTGTTGGCAGGCGAAGCTATTTGTCAAAGGATAAATGAAGATTTATCAGCACAAGAAAATCAAGAACAGAGAAATCAGTTAATTATGCAGGCAATATCAACAAACTGCCAAGATCTTATTAACAGCCTAGGACTTGAAGGCAAGAGTCCGCTTTATGTAGCGATAGAAAAAGGAAACAATTCATTAGCTAAACAGTTATATAATGCTGGCGCTAGCGTAAAAACGCCGATCTGGGTTAAAGGAAAGCAGACAACCGTATTTAAAACGCTCACTTCAGAGCAAAAAGATAACCTCGAGCCATCATTTACTGGACTTAACGCATTTAAGAAAATGAGTGCAAGCTACTATCATTAATAAACACACTTCACTTCTCATGAACGGAGGCCTTACGCCTCCGTTTTTTGTATTCTGAAAAAATTTTGAATTTTTAGCTGAAATTTAGGCACAAAAAATCCCCTTTCCTACTACTTTTAAGAAAGGGGGAAAGAATTTCTTTACTCTGCAGTTGCTACAGCCTCAGCTGGCTGATCGTTTTTAGCAAAAATATTTTTTTCGACGATTCTCGCGGCCTTTCCGAGACGACCTCTCAGATAATATAACTTCGCGCGACGAACGACACCATGTCTGACGACTTCAAACTTAAAATTCGGAGAATACAAAGGAAAAACTCTCTCGACACCTTCGCCAAATGAAATCTTGCGAATCGTCACAGAAGATCCCATCCCTCTGTTTTTGCGAGCAATACAAACTCCTTCAAAAGCCTGAATACGCTCTTTACCGCCTTCAATAACCTTTACAGACACTCTTACCGTATCCCCCGGGATAAACTCCGGAATCGCAGCTTGAGCCACAATCTTTTCCTGCTGCTTCTTTTCAAAACTTTCTAAAATATTCATTTTTAAACTTCCCACACGGATGCTTGCATTATTATCATATTTACAAACAAAACTCAATCGTATTTATGTCGGAAAAATTCACAAATGAATTATTTCGTCGATTTGCGCCAGAGCTTTGTTGGAAGTCGCAGCAGAAAGTTTCTTTATTTTTTCCAAAAGATGCTGATCTGAAAAAAATTCTGCACAATGCTTTACGATATCCGAACAATTTTTGACTTCGAACGCAACACTTTTTCGGGTGAGCATATCAGCGACTTCAAGAGCATTTTCCATATGAGGACCAAAAAGCACGGGTTTTCCTAATACTACTGGTTCATAAATATTGTGTCCACCAATTGGAACCAACGAACCGCCGACAAAAGTTACATCAGCAAATCTAAAAAATGTACCGACCTCGCCGAAAGAATCGACACACAATATATTGTCAGCAGAAGCTCCCGAAATTTCACTCCGCAATGTACAATTTTCGCCGTTTCTGTGAATCAGGTTAACTATTTCGCAAACTCGGTCAAGATGACGAGGAACAATCACCAAAACCAAATCAAATTTCTTTTTTAATTCCTGATACGCATTCAAAAGAATCTCTTCCTCACCTGCATGGGTGCTCGCAGCAACGAAAACTTTTTTTCCCTTGTACAACTTTTTCAAGCGATTCAATAAATCATCATTTCCAGGAAGAGGATCATTAGCGTATTTCAAGTTATCGATACGAACAACATTCCCCGTCTGAAAAAAATCGAATCTCGCTTTATCTAAATCAGATTGCGCCAAAATTTTTGTTAACAAATTCAGCAGTCGCGAAAAACTTTTTTTAAAAAGCCCCCATCTGTTAAAAGATTTTTCCGAAAGCCTCGCGTTCAGCAAGTATATTGGAATATTTCTATTGTGAAGTTCCTGCAAAATATTCGGCCAAATTTCTGATTCTAAAAAAATGGCTGTTTCGACATTCCAATAATCCAAAAATTTTTTTATCCACAAAGGATTATCCGCTACAACAAATTGATGCGTGCAATTCGGAAAATTTTTCAATTTATCCTTTAAAATATTTGCAGATGTAACCGTCATGGTCGTGAGCAACACATTTATTTCAGGATGAGTTTTAGATAAATGCTTGATATAAGTAAGTGCCGAAGTCGATTCGCCGATGCTCACGGCATGAATCCAAATATACCGTCCTGACTTTCTTTCTGCAGAATTTATCCCGAAGTGATTTTTCACAGAATCCCATTCATCTTTTCCGAGATAGCAGCGAACATAAAAATATAAATACAAAAACGGAGTCGCAAATATGGACAACCAACGATAAAGACTAATCAACTAACAACCTATATGCTTTTTCTGAACATTCATTAATTTTTGCTTCAACATACTGTACAGCTTCTTCTTGCGAAAGCTGCTTCAGCTGCTCCCACTTAATTGGATCGCCCCAAACCATAACACCCCGATTAAAAGGCCAAGCCAAGATAAATTTATCCCAAGAATCGAAGCGATAAAAACGCTTTACACAGAAGCTGTACGGAATAATATCAACTTTCGCCAATCTCGAAACCGCTACAGCACCAGGAGCCAACTTATGGCGAGGACCACGAGGACCATCAGGAATTATAGCGATATATTTTCCATCACGAACTAACTGAATTAATTCTCTCGCCGCAGCCATACCTTTTCCTGTTGAACCATAGACTGCAGGCATTCCGAAATTTTCAACAACTTTCGCAATAAGCCGACCATCCCGATGACTCGAAGCCAAAACGTGCAACGGATGCCTTTTCCATTTCCACACACATGGAGCAATCATCAAACGGTCATGCCACAAATTAACCAGAAAAGGAATATTTTTCTTGTGATATTCTTCGGGTATCTCTTTCCCTACGACTGTCCATCTGGTCGTGACATAAGACAACCGCATAAAAAACGAAAGAACTCCAGCGACAATCGCTTCTGCCCTTTCGTCTTTTAACAATTCTTTTATTTTAGGAACCTGATTAAAAATCCAGCTCTTCAAAAATTACCTCACAAAGAAATCACAAATACTATCAATTAATGAAACCTCTTTAATTTTCGGGAGCGTTGGAACTTCGAAACCATCAGGAATACAAACGATAAAACCACTCTTTAATTCTCTGAAATCCTTAACTTCCTCCAAACCGAAATCCGGATCACAAACCAACCTGTAAGATTTGTATCGCAAATCTGTTAAAATCCTTTCAATATCTTCGATATTAGTCCCGCAAGCTTTCAAAGTAACTCTATTGACTCCCAAAATAACAGTCGGATGGAATTTTCTTAGAGAATTTACTGCACCCTTTAACGCTTGATACTCGCTTCCTTCAATATCCATCTTTATGAGATCGATGCGATCAACATGATTTTGCTCTACAAACGCATCCAAAGTCATTGCTTGAACTTGCTCGACTCCCACTTTTTCAAGTCCCGGATCTGAAAAACTCGTGCCGAACGTATTCAACGCACTTCTCTCTTCAGGAGCTATTGAAAGAGTCGCTTCACCCTCCTTATCACTCAACGCCAACTTATAAACCCGAACATTATCAGCTTTGTTGAGATTAACATTAGCGATCAATCTGAAAAAATCTCTTTCGCACGGCTCAAACGCAAATATTTTTCCGTTCATGCCCAACTGAGTGCTTGCCAATAAAGAACAATATCCAGCATTCGCTCCGACATCAAAAAACACACCGTCTTTCGGCAACATTACATTTATTATCGCTACCAAATTCGGATCATAAATTCCTCGAACGAACAACGCTCTGAAAACTTCATTTTTTGGATAAATAATCAATCGCAATCCGTTAATCCAATCCATTTTGACCGGCTTTTTGAATCGCAAATATGCCCACCATCTTTTCCACTCACTCAACGTCCGAGCCGTATCACAATTAATTCTGTCTTGATATTTTTCAGGAGCTATTTCCTTGTAATTTGGAGCACCCCAAACCTCTTCCTGTGATGACTCGCTGTCCATTTCAGTAGAAACTGACGGAACTTCTTCAGATTTTTGATCCGGTTCACCGAAACAAGAAACACTTGCAACAGTACCGATCAAACACAGCACCTTTTTCACGATTGACACTTCACCACTCCATTTACTTACTTTGAGAGATATTATCATGTCCTGAATATTTTTCAAAACAGTTATGTTTTTTTTGGCGAAAATTTTACAGGATATGATATAATGAATAAGCATTAGTAAGGATTATCGATTATGAAGAACAATGTATCGCCATATTACAAAGAGGCCGTGAGTGCTGTTAATGCTGGTCTGCGTAGCTATATGTTAGATGTTTTTTCAAATATGGGCATAGGATTGGTGATAACTGCAATAGTCGCCTATTTCACCTGCACATCTCAAACATTAATGTATGCGTTGTATGCGACGGGACTAAAATGGCTGGTTTTATTCCTTCCTCTCGGAATTGTGTTATTTTTATCTGCTAGAATTTCCAAAATGTCGGCTTCTCAAGCAACGGCTTGGTTTTATTTTTATGCGCTTACTATAGGATTTTCTCTTGCTCCGATATGTTTAATTTATACGGGAGAGAGCATAGCTTCTGCTTTCTTCATTTCTGCGGCAATGTTTTTATCAATGGTTATTTACGGTTATTCCACAGATAAAGATCTAACAGGATTTGGCGCATTTTTAGTGATGGCTTTGTTAGGGATAATTGTTGCGAGCATCGTCAATCTGTTTATTCATAGTTCTGCGACTGGTTTTGTAATCTCGATTTGCGGAGTTTTAATATTTACGGGGCTGACAGCTTTCGACGCACAGCGCATAAAGAGCTATTATTTCGAAGAAGATGGCAAAGATCTCTCGAAGAAAAAAGCTGTTTTTGGTGCTTTACAATTGTATCTTGATTTTATAAACTTGTTCCTGTACGTGCTCAGATTGTTTGGTGGACGTAGAGATTAAGTTTTATATTCATTTCTCCTTATTATAAATTGTTTACGGTCGGATGAAAGTTCGACCGTTTTTTTGATAGGTCTAATCATAACCGCTAGAGAAAGCATGATGTTATTCAATCAATGTTCTTTCATTCCTCGTAGCGACATAATACACGTTGCGCAAAAAAACTCGTTATTAAATTTATATAGAATTTAATATTTATTTTATTACGTTAACCTTTTATAAAACCTTTGTGGTTCATAATGCCTCAAAATTTGTAGGATTGTGTTATGAGTTTTTTTGGTAGTGCTGTAAAGCTGATAAGGAATAAAGCTTCTTCGGAAGAGGCTAATCAAGTTGTAACTGATGCTAATCTTGAACTGGATTTTTCCAAAAATTATGTTAAAGACCCTTTTTCAGTCATGATAATTCAGCCTTTATCAGGGTATTTGATAAAATTCATGAGATTGCTGTCATTTATAGTAACAGGCGGAGCTATAGGTCTTTTGTTGTCTGTGATTGCTGTATTGATATTCATGCAGTTCGTTTCTGTAGAAAACAAATTTGTGTCTATGCTTTGCGAAAGTCAAATGAGTCAGTGGTTTCCTAACTCTGATTTCTCAATAAAGAAGGCGAAAGTCACTTGGAACAGTGAAATTCGAGCGCCGGAAATTGATCTTAATACTTTCAAACTGGATGATATCGCAATTCCTGCACTTACTTTACAGCTGGATTTAGGCCGTTCTCTTAAAGAACACAAAGTTGTGTGGGATACTGTATCTATAAACAATCCTAAAATTAATATAAAATTGGATGATAATCTAAAAAATGCGTATATCGATCCAAATTTTAGAAAAGAAAATGCGAAAAAAGCAACTTCTGAATCTATTTCGATTCTGAGCGGACTCGAGAAAGTTATGAATAATTTTAAGAGTGTGAAAATTCAAAACGCAGATGTGTCTATTGAAGAAAACGGAGTTGTTTGGAATCTTAACAACGCTTATTTCCATCATGTTGTCGGAGATAAATTGCCGAACGCGGTCTTATTTAAAATGAAGCTACCGGGGCAGAATTATTTCTCAGACTTTAATGTAATGAGAGTTTCCGTTGCTGACACGGATAAGTATGTCGTTAGTGTAGACGCGTGCAACCCGAAGGGATTGAAAGATTTCCTTACGAAAAGAAATACTCCGATAAATAATCCTATTATAAGTTCTGTGTTGGATAATAACTTACCGATTTCCGGAACGATTCATTTCGATATGAAAGACAAAAAAGTCGTATCTGGCGATTTTGATTTGGTCGGAGGTAAAGGATCTATTCGCATTCCAGCCAGAGATATAATGTCTCCAAATTTAGGTAAAGCCGTCGACCAAGCAAGTGTTGTCGGAACGTTTACGGAAAATGGTATCGATATCAGCTCACTGTCGGTTAATTATAAGAATTCCGGTATTCAATTGAGTGGAATCAGCATTCCGATGACGGAATATCATTTAATGGATATCGCTAACATCGATGGAACTTTGGCATTATCTAATGTCGGAGTAGATGAAATGTCGACGCTCTTACCAGACAATTTCAGCAAGTCGATTCTTCCGACATTCAAACATTATATGCCGGGATTCAAGCTGGATTTGTTTAAAGTCGATATGAACGGAAGCATTGCGTTCGGAAAGAGAAATATTGAAGAGCCATTAACTTTCGGAAATGGTAATTTCAAAATCAGCAACGCGAAAATTCCGTTGGGAAAGAGTGTGGTTCGTGATATAGATGCTGTTGGTGTCATCAACAAAGATGGATTTGATATTAAATTATCGAAAGCTAAGTTGAATAGCACTTTGGTAAACAGCGGAACGTTTTTTGTTTCTTCAATCGATGATTCTTGGATTGGTTCAATCAATGCGGCTGTTTCAATCAAAGATATCAAGCAATATATGAAAGAAGTTTCGCACAAACTGGCGTCATTACCGATCGATCAGCTGAACATTGCTGATGCTGCGGACGTTAATATGAAACTTGTAAAGGTCAAAGGAGACAATTTACGAAATAAAGAGCTGCCTTTCAGAATAGTTGAAGGTTCGGGCGTATTAAAGTCCAAAGATAATACAAAAGATCTTAAATTTTCTTGGAATGATAAAGAGTTGGTCCTAGCTGGAAACGTTAACGAAGGAAAAAATGATATCGCGCTATCCTTAGAAGAAAGCTTAAACCAGAAAACTGGAGTGGCTGAATTTAAATTCAGATCAGATTCGAATTTCTTGAAAACCTGGCTTCCAGACGTCGCGAACATATTCTCAGAAGACTATTTGCTGACCTTGAAAACCGGTTGGGAGGGAGACGTTACTCAATATCAGATAGAAGCTGACTTGAAAAATGCTACATTAAACTTGCCAATCATCGGGGACGCAAAATTGAAGAGTTCAGATGGATATTTGAAAGCAAACGTTCTCTGCAAAGACGGATTCGTCGACATTAATGATTTAGACATCAAAGCTGGTGCAAACAGAATAAAGGGGAACGTCGTATTAGGTAAAGATAAGTCCATATACAAGTGTACATTCACTGAATTTGACTGCAATAGCAATTCAGCAAAGATTAATTTGTTTAAGAATAATGACGGAAAGCTGTCGTTTTCGATAATCGGAAGTCGCTTCAACGCGGATATTATCAAAAATATGATTATGCCTTTATCCGACAAGACAACCGTTTCAGTTTACGTTAACTTGGACGAAATGATGATATCGGAAGCTCGCACAATGAAAAATGTAAAGGGAAGTTTCGATATCAAAAATAATAAAATTGTAAATGGTGCGTGTTTCGGAGTGTTCGGAAAAGATACTACGCTAGCTTTGAACGCTCAACCAAATCCAAATCAGCCGGATGAAAGTTTGATATCAGTATCCGCATCGAATGCTGAGGAGTTCTTGAAGTACTTTAATATCACAAACACTATTAAAGGCGGAAATATAAAAATCGTCATGAAAAATAGTGTTATGCCGGGAAGTGCGATTTCAGGAGCATATGAAATTACCGACTTCATCGCGAAAAACGAGCAACTTTCCAGATTGATTTCGTTCTCGTCATTGACTACGTTACCGGGAGCGGAAGAATATACGGTAGGATTTAACGCTTGCTCAGGAAGTTTTGTGTACAATGGAGATACTGTAACCATCGGAAATGGACGAGCGATGGGACCGACTGTGGGAATTTCATATTCTGGAAAGTATGACAGAATTAATGATGAGTTGGAGCTATCCGGAGTATCTTTACTGACATCATCGGTTCTCAATTCAAGAGGCTTGCGTGGAGCATATGGAGCACCGTATCTGTTAAAAGGTCCGTTTGAGCGAGCAACGTTATCGATTAAGCCTGTTCAATTTATGACGAATGAATCCATTCAAGAAATTTTTGGAGACTTAATGCCGATAGTAGTTGATGCAGATAGTTACAATAGCTATAGAAACATCGCTCCAGTTAAGAGCAGTATGAGCGATCCGTTTTCAAAAAATGCCTTCGACCAAGTAGTCGAGCAAAAGGTCGTTACTGAACAACAACCAAAGACTGAACGGAAGTTCGGCGTCAGAATCAACAGAAGATAAGAAAATGTCGAAGATTTTAGTTTCTCTTTCTGAAATCTTCGACTTTTAATTATATAATTTGAACAAATTCAGCTTACATAAGGAGATCAAAAAAGAGGCCGAAGCCTCTTTTTTCAGTAATAAATAACTCTCAGAATTAATTTTGTCCCTGGCGAGCGGCATCTCTGATTTGGTTCAACACAGGGTCATTCTGCTGATCAGCTGGCAATGCCATGTAATTTAAGATTTTCTGGTGAGCGACATCTCTGACAGCGTTATAAGCTGGATCATTCTGCTGATCAGTTGGCAACGCCATGTAATCCTCGATGTACCCGCAAAAGCCATATCTTGCATTCATTTCTGCATCCCGACGAGCTAGATCTACTTCCTGATCTAACTGCTCCTGAGTAAACATTCCCTGGCGAGCCTGCATTATTGCCTGATTTACCGCATCATCAACAGCAGCCTGATCGAACATTCCCTGACGAGCTCGATCTACTTCCTGAGCTACTGCATCATCTACCTGCTGCTGAGTATACAGTCCCTGGTGCGCCTGATCTACTGGTTGTCCAGGAAGATTTGCTTCCTCACTATCTTTTTCTATTTGGATAAACTCATCTCTAAGATCCGAAACAAACTTCGGTTCGTTAGGTTTTTTAGCTCTTTTGGCAGCCATCACAGCTGCATTCATTGATTTCTCCATAAAAGGATTCAACGCATTAAAATCAATGGAAAAGGAACCATCCTGATTTTTCTTAACAGCATTAGCTGGAACTGTGACTTTTCCCGTCGAATTTGATTCATCCATACTTTGACGAAACCTTGCAAAATTATTGCCACCTATAGCATTCCCTTCCCGATCTGTATTCACCGCGATATACTCAGCTGCCGCACGTGTGACTTCTGGATGTTCCCATATAAGCTGCTGAAAGTTTTCTACGGAGGGTTGCCTATTCTCGTTCAGCATCATCCGACGAGCCGCCTTAGCGGCACCAGGAACCCCAGAATCACTTACCTGCCCCCGTAAATTCAACGTTCCTTCTGCCTCATAACAAGCAAACCCCAACATACTACTTAAAACTGAAGCCATAACAA
>JAFQBQ010000179.1 GCA_017416635.1 Alphaproteobacteria bacterium
CAGATTGTTCGCTTTCTCCGATGATAAAGATGGTCTGCGAAAAGTTCCAGATAATATTCCGAATAAAGAAATGGTCGGTCAGTATTTGAATTTCCCGCTAACGAAAGTTCCGGATCCGTTTGGCTGCCACGGCAGCTTTGGAGAACACAATAATAATAAATTGATGGAGTTTTTGGATTCGTTCGGATTCGAATATGAATTTCAAAGTTCTTCAGATTGGTACGCCAGCGGAAGATTTAACGAAATTTTGCTGAAGGTCTTAAAATATCACAAGGAAATTTTAGAAGTCATGCTTGCGTCTCTCAGAGAAGAGCGCGCCGCAACTTACAGTCCGTTTTTACCGATTTCTCCGAAGAGCGGTCGAGTTCTACAGGTAAATATCGAAGAATATCGAGTCGACGACGGAACAATCGTGTTCAAAGACGAAGATGGAACTTTAACGGAGCTTCCTGTAACAGATGGAAATTGCAAATTGCAGTGGAAAGTCGATTGGGCAGCTCGCTGGACAGTGCTCGGAGTCGATTACGAAATGGCGGGCAAAGATTTGATAGATTCTGTGAAGCTGTCATCCAAAATTTGCAAAATTCTCGGAGGAACTCCGCCGGAAGGATTTAATTACGAATTGTTCCTAGACGGAGAAGGAAAGAAAATATCCAAATCGAAGGGGAATGGTTTGAGCGTGGATGACTGGTTAAGATACGCTCCGCAGGAAAGTTTAGCGAATTTCATGTTCGCTTCGCCGAAAAGCGCAAAGAAATTATATTTCGATGTCATTCCGAGACAAATCGATGATTACACGACGCATATAAATAATTTTGTTAATCAAGAGCCGGCGAAACAGATCGATAATCCGGTGTGGCACATTCACGCGGGGAATCCTCCAAAGCCGGAAACCGATATTTCGTATTCTTTGCTACTGAATTTAGTTAGCGCGTGCAATACTTCTGACAGAAATGTCCTTTGGGGATTTATCAAAAAATATCTTCCGGATGCTACTCCGGAAACGAAACCATTTCTTGATGGATTGGTGTCTTATTCAATCAATTACTACAACGATTTTGTGAAACCTTACAAAAAGTACGCTATTCCAAATGAAAATGAGAAAAAAGCGTTGCAGCATTTGCTAGATTCTTTGAAGGCATTACCGGAAGGAAGCCCTGCCGATGAAATTCAGGCGGTAGTATTTTCTGTTGGGAAGGAACATGACTTTGCAGATTTGAAATCTTGGTTCAAATGTTTGTACAATACATTATTCGGACAAAACGAAGGGCCTCGCATGGGAACTTTTATCGCTTTGTACGGAATGGAGAATAGTTTAAAATTAATAGAGGATGCGCTGAGTAGAAAAGAATGACCAAAGAAGATTGCGTCAAGGTTCTGGAATGGTTTTCTGTAGCGGGAGTTAGTGATGTGGCAAGAAACAGTTTAAAATCCGCGCCGATTTGCGAATGCGATAAAATCTCGTCGCTGGCTGATTTACGGCAAGCCGTTTCGCAGGTTGATATTCCGATAAAGTGTTGCGCGACCAATATGGTTTTTGGAGTCGGAAACGAGAATGCGGATATTCTTTTGCTTGGAGAGGCTCCAGGGGCGGAAGAAGACAAACAAGGTATTCCTTTCGTAGGGCAAAGCGGTCAGTTATTGGATAAAGTTTTGGCGGCGGTCGGATTAGACAGGACGAAAGTATATATTACAAACATTCTGCCGTGGCGCCCGCCGGGAAACAGAACTCCGACGAATGACGAGATTTTGTTGTTCCGTCCGTATGTGTTAAAGCACATAGAATTGATAAATCCGAAAGTAATAGTATGTCTCGGCGGAACAGCTTCGAAAGCTTTGCTGCAAACATCCGAAGGAATTATGAGATTGCGCGGAACTTGGAAAACCATCGAAGGAGTGAACGCAAAAATTCTGCCGACGTTTCATCCTGCGTATTTATTGCGGTCTCCGTCACAAAAAAGAGAATTTTGGCGCGATTTTCTGACGGTAATGCAGAGTGTTTCTCAGTTTTCTGAAAATAGGTAACTATGTCGAAACAACAAACAAAAACAGAATGGCTTTACGGCAAGCATGAAGTTAAAGCAGCGGTTTTAAATCCGAGAAGAAAAATTGTTAGATTGGTTTTACTTCCGCAGTGTGAAGATTTTTTGGAAGAATTAGGAGAAATTTCTGTTACACCCGAAATTGTAGATAAGAATTTTTTCATTTCGCATTTTGGAGCGGAATCGATTCACCAAGGCTGTGCGGTTTTAGCTGAAGAATTACCTGAATTGTTTCTTGAAGATTTGATTGATGAAGATGAGCGTCCGTTTGTATTTCTGGATCAAGTAACCGATCCGCAAAATATCGGAAGCATTTTGCGAGCCTCAGCAGTGTTCGGAGCAAAAGCTGTTGTTCTCCCAGAAAATAACAGCCCATCGTTCAACGCGACCATTGCTAAAACCTCGTCTGGCGCAGCAGAAATAGTTCCGCTGATAAAAGTTAAAAACTTGGTTCAATCGATGAAAATGCTGAAAGAGCGCGGATATTGGTGTCTCGGATTAGATGAACGTCCTGACAAGTCTAGATATCAAGTCGATTTGCGCGGTAAGTTTGTCCTTGTTATAGGCAGCGAAGGAAAAGGCATGCGCAGATTGACTCGAGAGAACTGCGATTTTCTGGTTAACTTACCATCGTTCGGAGCGTTCACTACCTTAAACGCGGCCCAAGCCGCCACAGTCGCATTGTATGAATTGCTAAGACAAAAGTCAAGTACATCGAAATAATTCGGTTATCTCGCCCGCTGTTGTTCAGCCAAGCATACGGATTCGTAAAGAGCCATATCTCCGTTGAACACGGTCAAGCCGTGATCCTTGATTACATATATTGAGTTTGCGATACGATTCAAAAAAGTTCTGTCGTGAGATATTACGACAACAGCTCCGTTGTAAGTAGTCAGAGAGTTGATCAGTGATTCCCTCATCTCCAAATCGAGATGGTTGGTCGGCTCGTCTAAAATCAACAAATGCGGATTGTCGGTAGTTAAACAGGCGAACAACAATCGAGCACGCTCTCCGCCAGATAATTCTTTAACCAACTGAAACGCCCTGTCTTGAGAAAATCCGAATCTCGCTAAATGGCTTCGAATATTTTTTTCCAAAGCATTCGGCATGAGTTTTTCGACGTGAGCATAAGCTGAAATTTCGGTATTCAACGTTTCGAATTGATCCTGTCGATAAAATGCAATTTTCAGCTGATGATGAGATTGTCTAATTCCTTTTTTCTGCTTTAACTCGCCAGCAAGAAAACGCGCAAATGTCGTTTTTCCGTTTCCGTTCTTTCCGACAACAGCAATTCGATCTCCTGGCATAATCGAACCTGAAACATTTTTTAAAACGATATTATCATCGTATCCCAGCGTCACTTTTTCAAAGCTCAAAATAGGTGGCGCCAAAACTTCAGCTTCGGGAAAGTTGAAAGCAATTGTCGGATCATCTTTTTGAACTGGAATAAATTTCATTTTTTCCAAAGCCTTGATTCGACTTTGCGCTTGCTTCGCCTTCGTCGCCTTATATTGGAATCGATTTATAAACTCGAGCATGTGCTTGCGCTTTTCTTCCAATTTTGCATTTTGCGCCTCAGCATCTTTTTGCTGCATGGTGTATGTATCCAGAAACGTATCGAAATTTCCGTTGTACTTGGTAACTTTTTGGTCTTTCAAATGCAAAATCGTGTTCGCAGTCGCATTCAGGAAATCTCTTTCATGCGAAATCAAAATAAAACTCTTCGTGTATTTCTTCAGAAAATCTTCCAACCAATCCGTCGTTTCCAAATCGAGGTGATTAGTTGGCTCGTCCAACAATAACAAATCCGGTTCTTGAAAAAGAACGGATCCGAGCGCCATTCTCATTCGATATCCACCTGAAAATGTGTTCAGCGGTCGTGTTTGTTCATCTTTATCAAATCCTAGGCCTCGTAAAACGACAGCTGCTCGCGCCTCCGCTCCAAACGCATCTATTTGTATCAGTCTATCATAAATTTCCGTCATTCGATTCGTATCACTGCACGATTCAAGCTCATTCATTAGTTGATGACGTTCTTTATCTTGAGAGAGCAAATATTCCAGAGGTGAAAGTTCGCCGCTTGGCATTTCCTGCTTTACGGATAAAACCCGCCAGCCTTCGGAAACTTCTATCGAGCCGCCGTCGCCGGATAATTCTTTTTGGATTAATTTAAAAAGTGTAGACTTACCCGTCCCGTTTCTCCCGACTAAGCCAATGTGCTGCTTATTCGAAACCTGAAACGTTACATTATCCA
>JAFQBQ010000180.1 GCA_017416635.1 Alphaproteobacteria bacterium
GATTTGGTTGTTTACTTACTTAAATACTCAAGGATTAAAAGAATCGACTTTAGCCGGCATCGTTATTTTGTTAATAAAAATAGTTCCGTTAATACTTATCGCGTGTTTCGGAATTTTTTACGTCGACTTTTCATCCATTTTCAGTTTAGAAAATTCCTCTGACATTTATTCTTTGGGAGAAATGAGTGGAGTCCTTTTATGGGCATTCATTGGACTCGAATCTGCAACTATCCCTTATGATAATGTAAAAAATCCGAAGAAAATAATTCCTGTCGCTACAATTTCTGGAGTGTTAATTACTGCCGCTGTATATATTTTAGGTTCAATCGTAATAAGCGGAGTTTTATCGCATAATGAATTGATCGTTTCTCAGGCTCCATATGTCGATGCAGCGCAGAAAATATTCGGGAATGGCGGATATCTTTTTATGCTCATAACAGGAATCATCGGATTAATAGGTTCGTTGAACGGATGGATTTTAATTCAAGGGCAAGTTCCTTATTCCGCCGCTAAAGAAAATTTATTTCCGAAATTCTTTTTGAAAAAAAATAAAAACGATATTCCAGTCGGAGTCGTTTTCGGAAGTATTTTGATGACAATAGTGTTTGTTTTATGCTTCGAAAAAACTTTGATGACGCATTTAAAAACATTGATTGAAGTATCTGTTTTGTCGATGCTTTTGCCGTATTTTTATTCTGTTATAGCCTATTCATACATGGCTTTCAAAAGAAAGCATGAACTTTCGGATGTTGAAAAATTCTGTGTTCCATTGATTAGCATCATTGCTTTCATTTACAGTTTTCTCGCGATATGCGGAGCCGGCAAAGAGATAATTTTCATTTGCTTCGTAGCGTTTTTGCTTAGCGTTCCGTTTTATTTAGGAGTTAAACATTCCGAGAAGGAATAGATGCTCCCCATAAATCATCGCGGAGTATGAAATGATGATGCAGTCTTTTCGTAATGATAAATATCCCTACTAGCGGATTAGGCCGTCGTCAGATATAATGCTTTTATCTAAAATTTAAGAGGTTTTAATGAAAATCACACGGATTTTTGAAGTTTTGAAAAATATTTTGTCATATGGGGGGGGGTAATAGCCCTTTAAAATCAAGCAATTATCAACCAAAAACGTCAAAAACTCTCTTTAAAAACTTATTTTCAAAAATTAATTTCAGACAACAATCCAAAGGCGCTGTTCTTATTGAGTTTGCATTCTGCATGCCAGTTTTGATTTTATTGATTTATTACATGCACGACCTTTTTAAAATTCAGCGGTATTACTCGCAGACAGAGTTCGTCGCATATCAAATGGTTCAGATGATTCAAACGATTTCACAAAATAGAGAATCTAAAACAATAACGGCAAACGACTTGAGATATATTACATCTGCAGCATATTTAACAATCTTTCCCGGGACCACTATGTTTTGGCAAGGTCAAGGGCTTTATTTTGTTTGCGATCCTCATCCTCTGATTTATTATGTCAAAGGAAACAGTGACGGCACAGCGACGACTGTCTGGGGTATCGCACTTTGGACAAACGATTCAACCGTTGTATCTCCAGCGAAAATGAGAATAGGTGCTTGTTCCGGCACTCACGATTTGTCACGCATAAATATGGGGACAAATGTGCCTCCATCACAAATATATCCGACTCTAAAAATAAAGCCGGGAGAAGTCAAAATTATTGTTGAAGCCGTTATATTTTTTAACACTGATTTTACAGATGTAAACGGGAAAAGTGGATACACTCCTCAGAAAGTTTTTGGTTGTCATTTGCTATCTCCAAAACATTGGCGAAACCAAAATGGATATCTTTCAGATTCAAAACGCAAGGCGTTTTTTAATTCCGTTGTGATTTTTTCGCCAAACCCGGGATTATTTTCGGAAACTGCTCCTCTTGATTAAGAACTAAGAGGTATTTCTCATGTCGCAATGACGAGAAAA
>JAFQBQ010000181.1 GCA_017416635.1 Alphaproteobacteria bacterium
ATACTGTAAATCCTGACGAAGCCGTTTCGTTGGGCGCAGCGATTCACGCAAATTCGATTACCGAAAACAACAGCAGCGTATTTTTGATAGATGTCGTTCCGCTGACTTTGGGAGTAGAAACTTTCGGAGGGTTGGTCGATAAAATTGTTTTACGAAATACTCCGATTCCGACAGTCGAGCGAAGAGAATATACGACTTATGCCGACAACCAAACGGGAATGAAATTTAAGGTAGTTCAAGGGGAGAGTCCGCTGTCGGACGAATGCAATATATTAGCGAATTTTGAACTTCGCGGTATTCCTCCGATGCCGGCAGGACGCGCGCGAATAATTGTTGAATTTTCTGTCGATGTTAATGGATTGCTGAATGTTACGGCATTTGAAAAAACTACGGGAATAAAGCAAGTTGTAACCGTAGAGGCCTCTAATAATTTATCTTTTGAGGAAATGTCGCAAGATTTGGAAAATGCTTACAAGAAAAAATCAGAAAACGAAGAAAAAGCTCACTTGATTTCTTTGCGATTAGAAATGTATCGATTAGTAAAATTTTGGAAAACAATTATTTCAGAAATTCCTACGGATGCACAGACTATTGCGAGTACGAAAATAAATTCAATAGAAAATCATTTGCAAAACGAAAATTTCGATATCAACGAAGTTATGAAATTGCGAACGGAAACGGAAAATATTTTCAGTGCATTTTTGGATGAAATCATTAATAATCATTTGTGCGGAAAAAAATTATCGGAAGTGAGAAAATAATATGCAGGTAACTTTTTTATTACGAAACGGAGAAGAAAAAACTGTTGAATTTCGGCCCGGACAAACGCTATTAAATTTGGCTCATGAAAACGGCATCGAAATACAGAGCAATTGTGAAGGTTTTGGCGTTTGCGGAAAGTGCCATGTCCAAATCGAAAATCTGCAAGAAAAACTTCTTGAACCTTCCGAAAAAGAAAACGATGTTTTAGATCGCGTGATAAATGTCGGGATAAATTCTCGACTGAGCTGTCAGATTATTTTGGATGAATCGTTGAACGGCTTGCGTGTAAAAATCATGTGATTTATGGATTCGTTGCCGTCGCATATTCAATCAAAGCTGCAAGAAATGTTTGCGCAGTTTGATTTGAAAGAACAATATGCGAACCTTTCAAATTTATACAAAACGAATAAAGCTAATCCGAGGCTGACTGAACAAATGGGAATAGCTTACGCTCGCGGACGAATGCCGGCAACTTTCAGCGTGATAAAAAATGTTCTTCAAAAGTTTTATGAAAAAGGTTTGCATTTCGATTCTGTATTGGATATCGGCGCCGGCCCGGGAACGTTAAAATTGGCCTTGTCTGAAGAAGTACAATATAGTGCGATTGAGCAGTCCGAATCTATGTTGAAAATTTTTCAAACACTGCACGGAAACAAAAATAATGTTGCGAAAACTTCTCTGCAAAAATTTATTAAGCAGCAAAATTACGACGCGGTGTTTGCTTCTTACGTGATTAATGAAATCGAAAATAAAGAATCGTGCATAAAAAAAATTTTTGAATTATCTTCCAAATATATTTTTATAATTGAGCCCGGAACGCCGGTCGGTTTTCAAAATATTCTTTTAGCGAAAAAAATAGCTCCTAAATATAATGCGAAAGTAATTATGCCATGTTCGGTTACTGAGAACTGTCCGATAAATTCTGGAGATTGGTGCCATTTTTCCGTCAGACTTCCTAGAATATTCGAGCATCAATTAATTAAGTCGGGGAAATTAAGTTATGAAGATGAAAAATTTTGCTTTGTAATTTTTGCGAAGGATTCTGCCGATGAATTTGTTAATTCGACGGTGGTAAAAAAACCGATAAAGAAAAAAGGACACGTAATTTTTGATGTCTGCAAGCAAGGAAAAATAGAACGTATCGTTGTACCTACCAAAAAATTAGAAAAAGAAATTAGTTGGGGCGATACTTTGGAGATTAAACAATGAAATGCATTGTGGGAATGTCTGGTGGAGTCGATAGTTCGACTACGGTTGCTCTGATGAAACAAAAATATGACGAGGTAATCGGATGTACTTTCAAAATGTTCGATTCTCCGAAAACCGAAGCGGCGATTGAAGACGCGAAAAAGGTGGCGGATTTTTTGAAGATTAAACATATCGTCGTTGATTGCCGAAATGATTTTAAAAAATGCGTAATGGATAATTTTGTTGAATCATATAAAAAAGGAGAGACTCCGAATCCATGCGTGCTTTGCAATAATTTTGTAAAATTTAAATATCTGAACGCAGTCAGAGAAGAAAATTTGGCGGATATGATGGCGACGGGGCATTATGCTCGAATTGTCCGCAATCAAAATCAAGCGGAATTGCATCAAGCGTCCGATTTAACAAAAGATCAGAGTTATTTTTTATATAAACTCAATCAGTCCGTTCTTCGATTTATAGAATTTCCACTCGGGGAATTTACGAAAGTACAAACTCGACAAATCGCTCGCGAAATCGGAATTCACGTCGCGGAAAAATCCGAAAGCCAAGATGTCTGCTTCATTCCCGATAACGATTACATTTCGTTTGTGAAAAAAAATTCCGGAGAAAGTTTTCCCGGCAATATCGTAGATGAATCAGAAAATATTTTGGGCAGGCATCACGGTACAATTAATTATACAATTGGCCAAAGAAAAGGATTAGGTCTCAGCGGCGGTCCGTTTTTCGTAAAAGAAATTCGTTCGGGTTCTAATGAAGTCGTTGTAACGAACAAAATCGGCGTACGAATAAATTTACTGAAATTATCCGAAGTTAATTTTATTAATGGAGAGTATCTCGGACCTTGCGAAGTAAAAATCCGCTCAACCGGACGCAAAATTTTTGCAGGCGTCAGGAAATCTAATGACGAATATATTGTAGATATTCTCAGCGAAGAATACGGAGCAGCGAAAGGCCAACATTGCGTGTTCTATTCTCAAGACAAAGTTATCGGTGGCGGAATTATCGTTGGCGCAGAATAGAATTAATTTGCTGTTTGGCCAGCAGAAAACGTCAGTGTTAAATTTCTTGCTGTGTTAATTCTCTGTAGCCGTTTTTCTGTAAAACTAAAGACCTTGACGCCTCTTCCATATCTTCAGAAATCATCTCTTTCACGAGCATTTCAAGAGTATATTTTGGTTTCCAGCCCAATTTTTGGCGCGCTTTTGATGCATCTCCGAGCAAAAGATCTACCTCAGTCGGTCTGAAGTACCGAGGGTCAATTTCGATAATCGTTTTTCCGTTTGATTTATCTATTCCTTTTTCATCGATTCCTTCGCCGATAAATTCGAGATCTATGCCGGCTTGATTAAATGCCATTTTGCAAAAATCGCGAACAGTTGTCGTAACGCCTGTCGCTAAAACAAAATCTTCAGGTCGATCTTGCTGCAATACTCGCCACATACCTTCGACATAATCTTTCGCATGTCCCCAATCTCTTTTAGAATTAAGATTTCCCAGATAAAGTTTTTTCTCCATACCCAATTTGATACGCACAGCTGCACGAGTAATTTTTCGAGTAACGAAAGTTTCACCGCGCCTTGGCGATTCGTGATTAAACAAAATACCGTTGGACGCGAACATTCCGTATCCTTCGCGATAATTCACCGTAATCCAATAAGCATACAGTTTGGCGCACGCGTAAGGCGAACGAGGATAAAATGGTGTTGTTTCTTTTTGTGGAGTTTCTTGTACTAACCCGTAAAGCTCTGAAGTAGAAGCCTGATAAAATTTTGTTTTTTTCTCCAAACGCAAGATTCGTAATGCTTCTAAAATTCGCAAAGTGCCGAGTCCGTCTGAATTCGCAGTATACTCTGGACAATCGAAAGAAACTCTCACGTGAGACTGCGCTGCCAAATTATATATCTCATCCGGCTGAATTTCCTGGATCAAACGAATTAAGCAAGTCGAGTCAGTTAAGTCTCCGTAATAAAGTTTAAATTTTGAATTTTTCTCGTGCCAATCTTGATACAAGTGATTAATGCGCTGAGTATTAAAAGAAGACGAACGACGCTTCATTCCATGAACTTCGTATCCTTTTTCGAGTAAAAGCTCAGCTAAATAACTTCCATCCTGTCCTGTAATTCCAGTTATCAACGCTTTTTTCATGTCAAGCTACCTCACTACTTCCATTTTTCTAAAATCCATGACGAAGAATTTGCTTTATTCTCTCCGCCGACGCCAAAT
>JAFQBQ010000182.1 GCA_017416635.1 Alphaproteobacteria bacterium
AAAAGTAAGCTGGGATTAACTCCGAGAATTTTGTGTGCGCCTGGTTTTGCCGTGAAAGAAGTCATCACCGAGATGATTTCGATTGCAGGACGTTTGAGGGCGATAATTGTTGCAGATTGCCCAACGAATGCTACAAACGAAAACCTGTTACAATTTGTAACCGACTGCTCCAATGCGAGAGTTTACGCTGTCTATCCTGAAGTGATAAATACGCACAATGAAACCGTGCCGGCAAGTCCATATGTCGCTGGCGTTATTGCAAGAACAGATAACGAAAACGGATTCTGGGTATCACCTTCCAACAAAACAATTAACGGAATTGTTGGTCTCAGTAAACCAATCGATTTTGCGCTGGGTGACTCATCTTGTCGCGCGAATTATCTGAATGAGAAAAACATCGCAACGATTATCAATCAGAATGGTTATAAACTTTGGGGCAATCGCTCAACGGCGACTGAAGGCGCGTATAAATTTTTATGTGTGAGACGAACAGCTGATATTATTGCCGACTCAATTCTTCAGTCGCATCTTTGGGCTGTGGATCGGAATATCGTGAAAAATTACCTGACAGACGTAACGGAAAACGTGAACGCGTTCTTGGCTAACTTAAAATCACAAGGAGCTATTCTTGCAGGAAAATGTGTTCCAAATAAAGAACTCAATACCGCAGCGAATATCGTCGAGGGAAAAGTGTTTTTCGATTTCGAATTTACTCCGGCATATCCGGCGGAACAGGTCACGTTCAGAGCGTACTTAAATAACGATGATGTGGATACGATATTAATGGAAAATTTGGCTAATCAATAAGGAGGAAGAAGATGCTACCAAAGATATTGAAGAACTTTAATTTGTTCGTGGACGGTCGAGGTTACGCAGGGCGAATTGACGAAATCTCGCTTCCGAAACTCACCATAAAAACAGAGGAATTCCAAGGTGCAGGCATGTCCGCTCCGGTCGAAATCGATATGGGAATGGAAAAACTTGAAATGGACATGACTTTTTCGGAATACGATCCTGAGCTTTTTAAATTGTTTGGCTTAACCAACGGATCTGAAGTCGCGTTTACAATTCGCGGAGCTTTGGAAGGAAACGGAACGACCACGCCCGTTGTTATTAACGCCAGAGGATATTTTAAAGAACTCGATTTTGATTCATGGAAGCCGGCAGAAAAAGCCACGCTCAAATGTTCCGTAGCTTGCAATTATTACAAGCTCGCGATTGATGGCGTGGAGTTAATTGAAGTTGATCCGATCAATATGATTCGCAACGTCAACGGCAGCGACCAATTATCAAAATTACGTGAAGCATTACAAATATAAATTAGAGGAGAAAAGAAAATGCAGAAATTTAAATTAACGAAACCAGTAAAATTTGATGGCGTAGAAGTTCATGAAATTTCATTAAGAGAGCCCAAAGTCAGAGATTTAATAGCAATAAGCCGGAAGAATCTTTCGGATTTAGAACGTGACGTTCATTTATTGGCGAATCTCGGAGAAATTTCAACGGAAACCATAGAAAATTTAGAAATAGCCGACTACTTAAAAATTCAAAATTGGTTACGAGATTTTTTATCTCCGGAAACGGAAGCGAAATAAGAAAGGCTGTTTTAATTATGGCTTCACACGCTAAAGGCGGAATTTCGGAATGGCTGGAAATGTACACAGATGAATTTATTTTATGGATGAACGATCTGAAGGAATTGAGCAATGTCAGAAAATAAACATCAACTGCTTGTAACTATCGGAGCAACGTTAAGCAACGGATTCAGCGCAGTTATTTCCGGCAGCACATCAAAATTGAAAGAAGTCGGAAATGTTATTAAAGATATGGAACGGCAATCTCTGCTCAGTTCTTCAGCAATGGATAAATTAAAAACACGGTACAATTCTTTGCTTGGTTCAATGAATAAGCAACAAATGATTCTTCAAAAGCGAGCTTTTTACCGTTCTCAAATTATGGAAATTGCTGCGTTGGGAGCATCCCTTGCTGTTCCGATTCGATCTGCTATGAAATTTCAAGATTCTTTAGCAGGAATAAAAGCTGTAGTAAATTTTTCAGAGTCAAGTGGACTACAGAAATTTGGACAAACCCTTTTGGAAATATCGAGAAAAGTTCCTATTGCAGCCGATGATCTTGCTTCAATTGCTGCGATTGGCGGTCGTTTTGGTGTGCCATTAAAAGAGCTTTCAACTTTTTCAGAGGAAGTTGCGAAAACCTCTGTGGCATGGCGTGCTAATTCTAGCGAAACGGCAGAAAGAGTCGGAAACCTAATGAAGGTTTTTAATTTAAGTACCTCACAATTAGTTCCCTACTTCGATTCAATAAACGAACTCGGAAACAAAACCGGCGCAACAGCAGATCAGATCTTGCAAGCAGTAAACAAAGCATCTAATGGTCTTGTTAATTTTAAACTTTCGATTCCTCAGGCGGCAGCACTAACCAGCACAATAATTTCATTTGGAGAAGGAGCGGAAACGGCAGGATCAATTGTCGGAACAATGTTACAAAGATTATCCATTGTGCCAAGGCTTGGTGCTAACGCTAAAAAGGCATTACATAGTCTTGGATTTTCTTCAGTTACTTTGCCGAAAATGATTGCGGAAAACCCTCAAAAAGTGTTGGATAAATTATTTGAAGGAGTGAAGAAACTAAATTCAGAAAATCGTAGCTCTGTTTTGTCCTTGCTATTTGGTCGAGGAGCAAGCGCGACAGTCGGAAAATTAGTCGATAATATCGAACTTTATAGAAAAAACTTAGGGTATGTTTCCGATCCGAAATTAGTTGAAGGTTCACGAGATAATGACTACAAAATTGTTTTAGAAACAACGAAGTCACAAATAGATTTACTCGGAAACACACTATCGACATTCAGTAATAGTATTGGAGATTCATTGCTTCCAGCACTACAAAAAGTAGTATCTGCAATTAATTCAATCCTCACTCCGATAACCAAATGGATGGAAAAGAACAAAGAGCTTACTCAAACTATAACGACGACGATTGCAGGATTCGTAAGTTTCAGGATAGCGACTTTTGCTCTTGGCTATGCTTCAACATTTTTATTCGGTGGCCTAAATCGATTAACTATTGCTTTTAAAGGTATCAGACTTGCAATAAGTTTTGTGGGAATTGTTTTCAACAGTTGTTTCGGATGGTTAGCGGCATTAGCAACAGCTGCTTGGCTCGTTTGGGATAATTGGTATGCTATTCAAAAGTTTTTCTCAGATATTTGGTCATCTGTAGAACCCCACTGGAATAATTTCAAGAAAATTATAAGTGAGTTGTGGATTACAGAAAAAATAACAGAGGCTTGGTCTTCCATCCAAAATCTTTTTTTGAATTTGTGGAGCGAAGTGTCTCCTATTTGGAATCAATTCATGGAGAAAATAGATAAACTTGGAATTGTCGACCATATACTGAACGCATGGAAAAAGTTGAAAAATTTCTTCAAAGTTTTTTTTGATGAGATTGCACCGCTATGGAACAAGTTTACAGCACCTATTTCGAATTTATTCAACGGAACGAAAAGCGTAGTTTCAAAAGTAAAAGAACTATTTTCAAAAGACCAATCTTCGCCTGAAGCGAAATTAAGGATGCCGGAAATAAAGTCAAATCCATCTGAAATAACCCGCCATCAGAGCAATAACTTCAACATCACGATTAATGCGGTTAAGAACGATGATTCGGAGTCTATAACAGATAAAGTCATGAATCGAGTCTCCGATTTCAGCAAAACATTTCTATATGACGCAGTACCGGAGGTACTATGATTTTAGGCGATTTTCACCAAGCTGAGCTTGGAGGCGATAATTTGGAGGTGTTATGATTTTAGGCGATTTTCAGTTTAGTTTAAAAAGTTTGAGTCCAAACACGCTGAGTCGAACGACTGAATTTAATTGGTCAGACGCAGAACGAATCGGTGACTTACCGAATTTACAAAATTTAGGAATCTCAAAAGATCAAATTGAAATTGAGGGGGTGTTTTATCCGAAATTTACAAAAGAAAATTCAATAAACAACATTATCGGAAACAGCGTAACTTCACAGGTCATAAATTTTTTGAACCTTAAAAAATCGAGATATGACAGTATAGAAGCAATTCGCGCATCTGATTTGTGCAAAATCGCAAGTAACTTAATCAGTGACAACGGAGAAATTATCGGAAAGTTCGTGATTACTTCGATCAAAGAGACGCAGAGTTATTTCGATAAAAACGGAAATCCGCAAAAAATCGAATTTACACTAACTTTGAAAAAATCACCAAGCACAACAAACAGCTCAATCGCTCTGAACAACGATTCTTCAAATTCATTTGTTGATACTCTTACAAATTTAGCTCGATCATATCTGAGGTGGTGAAATGATTACTTACATTACTAAAGAAGGCGATGTTTTAGATTGGATTTGCTGGAAGCATTACGGAACGATTTCGGTTTTGGGAAAAGTTATGCAAGCGAATCCGAATGTTACTGATGAGAAATTAGCAGCAGGAATTGAAATCAAACTTCCGTACATAGAAGTTACTCAGAAAAACAGTTCAGAGGTGCGCTTATGGAACTAACACCAGATTTTTCTATCTCGATAAATGGAAGCAATACGTTTCCGAAAGAACGGGTAATTTCGATTCGAACAACAGATGAAGCCGGAATAGTTTCTGACTCATGCGAAATTGAACTGGATGATTTCGATGGTGCTTTGCAGTTTCCGAATACAGAAGCGAAAGTCATTGTTTCTCTTGGCTACAAAGAGACAGGTTTAACAAAAATTGGGACTTATTTTGTTCGCGAAATCTCCGTTGACGGAGCAAGGCATGTCGTTCGGATTCAATGCAATGCCGCATCGAAAGTTATGCGCTCGCAAAAGACAAAAACGAATGAAGGAACAATTGAAGACAAAATCCAAGAAATGGGAACAGAGTTCGATCTTGAGCCTGAGATTTCCGATGATTTAGAGGATGTAACTTTGAGTGACACCCTTCAATTCGCAGAAAGTGATATGAATTACATAACCCGAATATCGCAAAAAATCGGGGCGGTCGCAAAACCTGTTGATGGACATTTAATCATTGCAAATGAAGGTTCGGGGAAATCCGTCAGCGGACAAGCGTTACCAGTAAAATATTTAGATGCCTCCGAAGTCGCAACCTATTCATGTAATTTTAAAGAAACCGAATCAGGTGGATTTGCTGGAACTGTTTTCGCGAATTGGTATGAAAAAGAAACAGGCGAATATCATTTGGAAAAAGTCGGAAATGGAAATCCAGAAACCGAACTACAAGAAATTTTTTCAACAAAAGAACAAGCGATTTCAGCGGCTCAAGCGAAATTTAGGAGAACAGCAAAATCCAATAAAACTTTTCGCTTTTCTATTGCAGGAAGAACCGACTTTTTTGCTGAAAGTCCGCTTATCTTGCGCGGATTCAATCCGAAAATTCCGACTAGATGGATTATGAATCGAGTCGAACATTCCTTGAGCGCAAACGGGTTCACAACCTCGGTCGATTGTTGTAATGGAGGTGAAAAGTGACAGAAAAATACAGTAAAAAATTCGAAAGAGCATTCAAGTATACGATCACCAACGAAGGGGTATACGCAAATGATCCCTCGGACTCGGGAGGCGAAACAAAATACGGAATAAGTAAGCGTAGCTACCCGAATTTAGACATTAAGCATTTAACCCTTGAAGAAGCCAAAAAAATTTACTTTTGCGACTACTGGCTGAAGGGAAAATTCGAGCAAATTTCTGATAAAAATATCGCAATTCAGCTATTTGATTTGTCCGTAAATTTAGGGATTCGCCCCGCAACAATTGTTTTACAGAGAGCTTTACGTTCGGTTGGCATAAATGTACAGGAAGACGGTTTACTCGGCCCTGTGACGCTTTCAGCCATGAACAACGCCGATCCGAACGCTCTGCTGGCTGCAATTAAATCCGAAGCTGCAGGATATTACCGACTTATAGCGGCTAAAAATCCTCAGCAGCAGAAGTTTCTAAAAGGCTGGCTGAATCGTACTTACAAACAAATTAATTAGGGAGGAAAGAGAAATGGAAAGTTTAAAATCAATTATTGAAAATGAGAAAGTGAAAGGCGCAATAGCTATCGCAGCAGCTGTCATTATGTTCTTTACACCAAGCCACATCGATCTCATAATTGAGTCTTTGCTGGCAGCTTTCGGAATTCAGAAATTGGTTCTGAAAAAGCATGATGAATAAGTTAAATAGGATCAGCTCCCGACATTTGTTTGATATTTCACAATGTGATAGAGTATCAGCACAAGTTAGGGAGTTTTTATAATGAATAAATCTGAATTGGTGAGAGCGGTTTCCGAAAAGTCTGGATCGACGATCAAAGATGCCGAAAAATTTTTGGATTCGTTTGTGGAAATGATAATCGATACCGTGAAAAAAGGCGAAGAGGTCAATCTAGTTGGTTTCGGATCATTCTTTGTAACAGACAGAGAAGAAAGGACTGGTCGTAATTTCAGGACGGGCGCCTTGATTCAAATCCCAGCATCCAAAGCCGTGAGATTTAAAGCCGGAAAGGGGCTGAGAGACTGCGTAGCTAAGCGTTAATTACAAAAAACTTGCTGTTTGTCGGCTTAGACTTGCTGCAATTATTAAGAGACAACGAATTAATCACACTACACAAAAGCATCTCCGACCTTGGAGCTCACAAGTAAGAGCGGGACTTTCTTTTTTGAGTTCAACGACATCCCGCTTTTTGAACCTTGTATCACCGTTCTAAAATGATGATGTAACTGTTAGAAAAGCACTCCATGGGAAACACTTCTCATGCGTTGCTCTTGACGTCGCGCATTCCACCGCGCGTAATCACCCGGATCTAATTTTTCAAGTATTTTATCCTTATACGGAGACAAAAAGGCATCAATCAAAAGAGACTGACCGACCTCTTTTGACATGGTCTGCGACTCTTGCGGAATAAACGGTAATATTTCTTCAAAAGAGATACCAATTTTCTGCATGTCTACAATTCCTCTCCACATAAGCTTATTTTTTACATCGTTATCTTCTAAACGAAAGTTTTTAACAATATTGTCTATTATGATTAAATTTGTAGAACCTTCCTGGGCAAGCAACTTGCCGTAAACATCAATAGCAGCTTTCCAAACTGATTCACTAAATAGATTCTCATCTATCAACTCAATTCGTTTAGTGAGTCGTTTGAGTGAATGTTTGTCTAAACCTGCGCTAAATATTTTTTCCAAAATTGTTTCAAAAATCGAATAGATAGAACGATGAAACAATTCTTCCCCTCCGTGTTCTTCTCGTTGGGATTTTACATTTTGCTCAATATCTTGCATAATTTCACTCAGAATACGTTCCGGATCCATCTTTCCCTTTGCGATTTCGGTAACGGCAATTTGGAGAGAGACTTCTCCCTGTTTCATAAGGCAATACGCCAGTGTACGATACGAATCAAAATGCCTGTGTATAAATTCCTCATGGCGCAACTCTGCCTCTCGGCTTTCGATAGAAGAAAAAGCGGATAACAGAGCAGCATCAACCTTCCGTTTTAATATCTGCTCTCCTGGAAGGCACATAGTTGGCATTTGCGCGACATGCTCGGGAGTTACTTGCGGCCGAGGATCTACCTTAGGACGAAACATAGCATCTACTTCACCTGCACAACCGAATCCCAAAATCGCACTTACAATTGAAACTGCCACTAAACTACTTTTTTTCATAACTCACTTCCCTTTCATTTAACTGAATAAAAATCAACTTCAAATCTCGCCGAAACAACACCTCAAGGCAACGTATTGAATTAACTTGTTCGCCTGAGTACTCGTGAAACTTCGGCAACTTTCACCAGCACAAACTCGCTTAAATTTTGTATAAATCACAAAAACCTGCACACACCTCCCACGAAAAACCATTTTCAGCGTAGCATTCCTTTCCAAGGTTTGCAACCGTTAATATATATTATAATTAATAAATTAAGTTGAATTGTTTAAAAAATTAAATCAAATTAAAAGAAAGCGGCAGAACGAATAATAGAGCGAAATCTCACCCTTAAACATATATTCACTACAACCCTCGTTTCTTCCACCATTCATCCGTTTTGAATTCTTCAGGAAGATCGTTGAGAGAAGTGATTTTCAGTTCATTGTAAATCAAATTAAAATATTCTTCCCTTTTAGATTTAGGAAATTCATGTCCGCAGAATGGGCAGAATCTAATTACGACATAAGAACTTCCTCCGTCGTGTAAAATGACGCCATATTCGTCGTAAACGCGATTATAAAAAAACAGATGATCACAACAATCGAATACACTGTCATGTATTTCGCACTGATGCTCTAAGTGATACTTCAAATCGTTACAACAATATTTCATTTTTTTAAATTTCCTATCCAGGTACGAACGCCATTACAACATGAGCTCCAATCTGTTCGCCCAAAACCGTAGCTAATTTCAGAAATAACTATAAGAAAATAAAGCGAGGAGGGATTCCCCTCCTACTCAAAACTACAGCCCTCGCTTCTTTCACCATTCGTCATTTTTTCATCTTCCTGCCCTTTACCTCTTTTATTGGAGGATAATCATCCTCGGTCCAGTCACAGTCATCAACGTAATCGTCTGCCCATTCACCCATCTTATGGTCTTTATACCACTTGAAAGTTTTAAATTCCTTTTCCCACCAATTTTCTTGATCAAACTCCGGGGGCAATTTAGCCCCGCAAAATGGACAATACTGTATCGGAACGCAAACTAATTTAGGTAATTCTTCATAATCGCAACGGCAATCATCAATAAAACAGCTCAGCTCCCAACAAAACTTTCCACCATGATGATCTAACTTTTCCCTTTCAATGAGCCTATCATACCATTCTCTACTCGTTACAAGATATTGCAAGTGAGCGGGCACTTTCGCTGCATCAATTAAAGGATAATTTTCATCCTGGTTGTCGTGCCATTGGTCTAATTCAACACTTTCTTCATTATCGGGCCCTAATAACTCTTCGACAACTTTTCGATCTAATTCGTGCAAAAATGCTCCTGGTAATTCTTCACCATCAAACGGAGAATATTGCAAGCATTGAAATCCTCCTCTCTTGTTGATTATTCCGTAACAACCATTTAATAACTTCGCAACTTCGCTTATTACCATTGTTCAATCTTTCCATTTGAAATAATTCTTGTCACTACTCCAGTTTCTGGGTCTACTTCCGCAATTAACTGAAATTTATCGCTACCGACCTTTCTATACTTGTGTAAATGTACTTTCATATTTTGATGAGCTGGATCAAACTGGTACGCAAATCCATCTCTATCAAATCTTGTTTTTTTGTAAGTTCTAGAAGTATATTTATCCGCTAGATCTCGGAATTTTCTGACAGTCGCGTCCATTGTATCTGAACTAATTAATCTTTCCCAAAACCTACCTTGCCCATAAATTCTAACAGTTCGACCAGCAACAGCGCTCGCTCTTGAGGAAGCATTCTCTGCTCTTGAAACGATTTGCGCCTGTCTTGCGGTGCGAAGTGTGGTTTTAGCTACTTTTGAGACGAAGCCAATCGCTCCACCAGTAGCAGCCGTAACGGCCACATCTCTGCCTACATTAGAAAGGAACTCAAACGGAGACAATGCCTCGTATGCGAAACTCCATAGATTATCAATCCCACCAGGTACGACAAATGCAACTGCATATTCATACAACCTCGCAACATTTGCGGATTCTGCAATTTCAAGTCCTCTGTCGTAATATTCAAGCGTCGTTTGGGCGCACTCACGAGCAAATGAAACTTCAGGCGCAGACGCCGGATTGAAACTCCAATTATTTGCATGCTGAGTACTTGCCCACAAACTATATTGCGACTCTCGCATGTAGCCTTCGACAGCCTGTTTTATCAGCTCTTCCTTTTTGGTCTGCTCGACTCGCGCGCGCTGCTCTTGCTGGCGCAATTTTCTCATCTCGGTATACCATTTCGGCGCAGCGATGTTGTGAACTTCATTTTCGGGAACCATTATGTCATGCGCGCTGTCTGTGTACGCTCGGTTGTACCAATAACCATTGATGTTCTCTCGACTAAAATGCCAAATCAGCGGCGTTTCCTCAAAATTGAAGCTTCGCATCGCCAATCGTTCCATCTCGGAAGTCGGAGTAAAAGTCGTGGTGCTGTCGTATCCGTTAAATGGCGTAATTTCCCAGCCTCCTCGATCAGTCGTACTCAAAAACGTGCTTGAACCATTGGTCTCCATATGATACGTGCGCCCCGAATAATTCACGATGCCGAAATTATACTGTCCCGAAGTTTTTATTTCAAAAGTTTTCTTCGCTTCTTGATATTCAGCCTCGCGCTGCGCTGAAGATTGACCAGATCGTGTAAACTTAGGTTCCCATGGACGATTTT
>JAFQBQ010000183.1 GCA_017416635.1 Alphaproteobacteria bacterium
AACCTCATCGATGACTTCGTTAACTCGGGCATCAGGCTTGTCTATTTTGTTGATAACGACAATCGGACGAAGTCCCAAAGCCAGAGCTTTCGTCAAAACGAATTTGGTTTGAGGCATCGGCCCTTCAGATGCATCGACAAGCAGAAGAACACCATCGACCATACTCAAAATGCGCTCAACTTCTCCACCAAAATCAGCGTGTCCCGGAGTGTCGATAATATTCAGTTTGATATTATTCCATACGAAACTGGTGCACTTCGCCAAAATAGTAATGCCGCGCTCTCTTTCGAGATCGTTATAATCCATTGCACATGTTTCGATTTGTTGATTGTCGCGGAACAAACCGCTCTGCTTAAACATCGCATCCACTAAAGTCGTCTTACCATGATCGACGTGCGCGATGATAGCTAAATTCCTAAGTTGCCTGGCCAATGTATTCTCCACTGAAAAAACTGAAACATTCTATCATAAAATTAAAAAAATTCTATAGATTGGCACATTGAAAAATTTATTTTTGCAAAAGTACATCACTCGAATTTTTATCATCCACAATTTCGCGAATAACGTATATCGGACGATGTTTGGACTCTATAAAAATGCGACCGATATATTCTCCGATTATTCCGAGACTTATTAACTGAACTCCTCCGAAAAATAATATAACAGACATTAACGAAGGATATCCGGGGACATCGATTCCGTAAAAGAGCACTTTGAATACGATTTTTGCAATGTATAAACACGCAAATATCGTAGTAATGAAACCGAGGTAAGTGGAAATTTTCAACGGAAATGTTGAAAATGAGGTCACGCCGTCTAAAGCATAGTTCCATAATTTCCAATAGTTCCACTTGGATTGTCCGTGCGCTCTGCTCGGGCGTTTGTATCCGACATAAGCGGCTTTGAATCCAGCCAAGGCAAGCAGACCTTTCATAAACCTTGTTCGTTCAGGAAATGATTTAACTACGTCTACTACTTTTCGATCCATTAAACGAAAATCTCCGACATTTTCCGGAATTTTTAAATCAGATAGCTTATTGAAGACTTTATAAAACAGTCCAGCGGTAATTTTTTTTACGAAAGTGTCGTCGGAACGATCTTCTCTTTTCGCAAGAACGACGTCTGCTCCATCTTTCCACAATTTTACCATTTCCGGAATCAATTCTGGAGGATCTTGCAAATCAACGTCCATCGGAATCACGCAGTCACCTGTTGCGAAATCGATGCCAGCAGTCATCGCTGCGTCCTTTCCGAAATTTTTCGAAAAATCTATAATCTTAATTTGCGAAAACTTTTTTCGTTGAGCCTTTAATTTTTCAAAAGTATCATCACGAGAGCCGTCGTTTATGCAAACAATTTCAAATTCAGAAGATACAGAACTCAAGACGGGAATAACCACTTCAAAAAAATTATCGATGGATTCCGATTCATTGTAACAAGGGAGTACAATGGATATCTTGCGATTCATACGTTACTGCTTTTCGGATGAAATGTTACTTTTTACTAATTTTTGTGCTTCTGCCTCGGTAATCAGTGGAGCCGCCTCATCATTTTCTAATAGAACCACATCTTCAGGATGTAATTTCTCTATATTGCGCAAAATCTTATTTTCGTCAAAAGTCAGCCGAACTACGAGCTTGTTTTTCATCTCTACGATTTTGAATGAGGTAACTTCGGACCGTCCGCTGAGATAAATCCAAGTTAGATTATCCTTGTGCAGCGATGGAGTTCCGCATTTTTTGATAACTTCATCCATTGTAGTCTCTCCGACCACAAAAGAATCTACGCATTCAGGTATAACAAGATTCCCTCTCGAGTTAACGATAGGCTGACAAGCCGAACAAAGAAGCAACATACAAAACAAATTCTTGAGCATGAAACCCTCTCAAATTACTAGAGCAGTTTAATGTGAAGTGAAACAATTTGCAAGTTATATAAAATATTAAGACAAATTTGATATTTTGTGTTATACTACATCACTTTTTCGGAGGTATTTTATGATATTGAGTAGACAAGAAATCCTGAATAACGTAAAGGCAGGCAAAATTAATGTTTCGCCGTTTGATGAATCTTTGTTGAATCCGAATAGCTATGATTATCGCATTGACAGTAAGCTGTTGGAAATTGACAGTCTGCCGATCAATCCGAAATGCGAAACTTCATATCGTGAAATAGATTTTACAGACGATGGGTATGTTCTTTCTCCGAATAAAGTTTATTTGGCGAATACGTACGAGGAAATCGGCAGCTATGAATTTGTTCCTCTGTTGATTGGTAAGACGGAATTGGGAAAGCTGGGGTTGTTTCTGCAGATTACGGCGGATTTAGGAAATTTAGGTGCAAAACACAGGTGGACTTTAGAGCTTAAAGCGGTTCAACCAATAAAAATTTATCCGATGATGAGGATCGGACAGGTGTCATTCTGGAAGGTCTGCGGAGAAAGAGATAAGTTTTACGATGGAAAGTATGATAAATTCTCCGGACCAAAATCCAGTGAGATTTATAAAGAATTTATGTAGGAGTTAGGACATGATTTTAACCGGAAGCGAAATTGCAAAAAATGTTAAAGAGAAAAAGATCATTATAGAACCATTTAATGAGGCCCAGCTTAATCCTAATTCGTATAATTTTACGATAGGAAATAAGTTGCTCGTGTATGAAGATTATATTTTGGATGCTAAGAAAGATAACAAAGTTCGGGAAATGATGATTCCTGAAGATGGTTTAACTTTGGCGCCTGGAACTATTTATCTTGCATGCACA
>JAFQBQ010000184.1 GCA_017416635.1 Alphaproteobacteria bacterium
CTAAGGTCGGAGCAGAATTTGTCAATAATGCTATGATTGCGGTAATAGTTTCGTTAATGGCGATTTTGATATACATTTGGATGCGGTTCGAATGGCAATTTGCGATTTGTGGTGTTATCGCACTGGCTCACGATTGCATAGTTTTGCTGGGATTATATTCTCTCGTTCATTATTTTGAATTTAGTGCGAACTCCATTGTGGCATTGTTGATGACGGCTTGTTACTCAATACATGATACTGTCGTTATCTTCGATAGAATCCGCGAGAACATGGCGGTACATAGAACTTCGACTTTAGTTGAGTTGCTTAATATGTCGATGAATGAAACTTTGTCGAGGTCAGTGCTTACTTCTGTTACCACGGTATTGTCGCTGTTCGCGTTATGCTTCTTTGGTGGAAAAGTAATTTTCGATTTCTGTTTCCCGATTTTGTTTGGATTAATGTTCGGAACATTTTCATCTATTTGCTTAGCTGCTCCGCTACTTTTATTTACGGGAGTTGCGTTTGATGGAAAAGAAATTCCACTCGGACTGGATAAATGAGAAAAGTTATCGCAATTGATGGTCCCGCAGGAAGCGGGAAGGGGACAATAGCTCGTGAACTCGCGAGCTATTTTAAATTTAAGTATATCGATACGGGGATGCTTTACAGGGTCGTTGCGTACTTAAAGCAAACTCCGGATTCCTTGAAGAATTTCACTTTGCAAAAGTTACTTGATGCGCGGAAAAAAATTTCCGATAAAGAACTTCGTTCGCCGGAGAACAGCCAAAATACTTCTTTGGTGTCGCAAAATTCGGAAATCAGAAATTTGATAACGAAAATGGTTCAAGATCATATCGATAATTCAGAAGATGGTTTTGTTCTGGACGGACGTGACATAGGAACAGTCGTCGCTCCTGATGCTTTTTGCAAAATTTTTCTGACGGCAGATTCCGAAGTGAGAGCATATCGAAGGTTCGTGCAACAATCGAAATCCGATCCGAATTTAACTTTAGAAAAAGTTTTGGAGAATATTAATTTACGAGATCATCAAGACATGACAAGAGATGTTGCTCCACTAAGATATGACGAATCATATATAAAAGTTGATACGTCTGGCAAAGCAGTAAAACAATCGATGAAAGAGTGCCTCAACATTGTAAAAAACGCGATGCAGAAAAATTTAGAGAGTTGATGATAGTTCAGTTGTCGCGACTGTTGTATCTTTTGCTGCTAAAAAATGTGTTTATGGAGAAAATTCAAGCGCCTGTCATCTCAGAAAGGCGCTTCGCAACTTAAAAACAGAAGATGAACGATTTAGGAGGGAAAGAGTCGAGTAATTGACACTTCCTGCCGATGTTTTCCTCTGTCTCTGTTCGGGTTATTAATTTAATGTGTCTTAATCTTCTCCATCACGACAAAGGAAAGAACGCTATAATTCGGCTCTTTCCTTTGTACTATATCCAAAATCTGAGTTCACCTTTAAAAAGGAATAGGGGAATCTAAGTCTAAATCATCTGGAGTGCCTAATATTGAAAAATTGCCATTATATATTTGGGGTGGTACCGTCTTTACAACTTTTTGCTGACCATCTGAAGAAGTGGATCCTTCTGAATCTGATCCAAAATCATTCAAAGAATTCAGAGAACCAAGCTTAGGGAATTTACCCATAGTAATTTTCGAAGGATATACTATCATCTTTACATTTTCCGGCAAAATATCTGGCGACAAATATCTTTTTGGAAGACCTTTGGAATAATGCCCTGACCGCATAAATGCATAAATTTCGGTCTCTGCATTAGGATTTTCAAAACTATGTATAAGTTGTCCTTTTAAAAAGTGTTCATAATTCAGATAGAAATCCATATCGGCAAACAACTTTAAGCTAGCCTTCTGAACATAAGCAATCGCATCCAAAATGCCAGTCTGTCCTACATTAGTCATCTCTAACATGCGAAATTCCTGCCCTATGTAATGCTCAAAATACGCCTGACAGGTTAGAGGCAAGAAGTAGAGATCTTCCAGCGCATCTTCGTTCTCTTTGATAGCTTCCAGATCTTCGCGCAATTCCGACTCTTTCTCATATACCTTGATCCAATCGAGTATTTGTTTTTTAGTCTCCTTCAATATTGTGATTTTCTTTTGGATTTCCTCTTTCGATAAAGATCTATTCAGAGCGTAGATTTGATCTGCTGATGCAGCTAACGACGGCGCTCTTTTAAATGAGTTTTTGTTTAACCCGGCCATTGGAAATTCCGGATAAATAGTCTTAAAAACAGAAAATACCTCATCGTTAGATAACACAATTTGATGCTCCTCCTCTGTTAAATCTAACGACTGGACAAAGGCATTATCAGCTAAGAGTTTATGACGTATTCTATCGACTATATCACTAATATTATTTTCAGCTTCAGCATATACTCGGTTAAATAAATTTTCTGAACCCAGCGTTGTTATTACCTCTCCGGATTTAAGTCTAAACGGTTTTCTTAGCACTTTATCCTTTGTTTCTTTTTGAAATACTGGGTATATATTCAGCCAAGCTCTGGTATTTAAATCTTCGTCTATTTCGCCCCATCCCAAAAATCCGCCGCTACTGATGTAATATTGCAATTGAGGAATCATTAATCTCATAACTTCATTTCTATCAATTCCAGGAATTTCTCCTTTTATTCCTTGAAC
>JAFQBQ010000185.1 GCA_017416635.1 Alphaproteobacteria bacterium
ACTCCCGAAAGAGTACAGCGGCTTGCGGTAAAATATTTAAAGATGCAGCAAGCACTGCCTCAGCAAGTAAAAGAATACGATCCTGATCTTTTCTATAATCCAAAGAAAAAGAAAAATAAAGGCGCGAAAAAGTTGTCGCAAATTATTTCGAAAATGCTGTCGGAGTCCGAGTCTCCTGTTGAAGTTGATAGTGAAGATGAGGATTAAATGTACGGCATCGGAAATAATGTGTATTCCTTCTCTTCTCGAGCGTTGAATGTGGCGAAGGGACGAATACTTTTTTTGATGGCGTCGTTTGTCCTCGTTTTTTTAATCATTATTTGCAGATTAATTCAGGTAATGGTTATCGACGGAAAAGACTCAACGCGAGCGTATATGAGTGTTCCGAAAGCGACCACTCGGGTCGATATCGTAGACAGAAACGGAACTATCGTTGCGACAAGTTTACCTACTGTTTCATTGTATGCTTGTCCGTATGAGATTCTTGATTTTAATGAAGCGGCAGATAAAATTTCTTCGGTATTTTCGGATATAAATCGAGATGATTTTTTCAAGAAAATTAAAGCATCGAAAAAATTTTTGTGGGTGAAAAGAAATTTAACACCATCTCAAGAGCAGGAAGTTTTGAATCAAGGGTTGCCGGGATTTCATTTTTTAAAAACAGAAAAAAGAGTTTATCCTGATAAAAATTTACTTTCGCACGTGATTGGAGGCACTGATATCGACAATGTTGGAATCGCTGGCGTTGAAAAAGTCTTCGATGAAGTTTTATGCTCTTCAACTGAACCGTTAATGCTTTCAATTGATATGAATATTCAGTTTGCGGTGCATGATGAATTGCAAAAAGCTATAAAGGAATTTCATGCCCTCGGCGGAGCTGCGATAGTGATGGAAATTGCTACTGGCGAGATTTTAGCTTTGATGTCTTTACCTGATTTTGATCCGAATAAAAATTCAGATCCGACTTCTCATGAGAGGTTTAACATGGCGACGTCTTCGGCGATTGAGCCAGGCTCTGTCGCGAAAATTTTTAATACGGCGATGGCGCTTGAAACAAAAAGAATTACTCCGTTTACTCAATACGATGCAAGATTCCCGCTAAAAATCGGGCGATTTACGATTCATGATTTTCGAGGTAAAGGAACGTTTTTAACTGTCGAGGAAATCTTGAAATATTCTTCGAATATCGGATCGGCGAAAATTGCCTTGGATGTCGGAAAAGATAAGCAAAAAGACTTTTTCAAAAAAATTGGTTTGCTGGATTCGGTTTCATGCGAGTTATCTGAAACGCAGCATCCTGTATATCCGCGAAATTGGTCTAACGCCAGTTCAATGACCATTGCATTCGGACATGGAATAGCATTCAGTCCGCTTCATTTGATTACAGTAGTCGCGGGAATGTTAAATCACGGTCTAAAAAATAATCCGACATTAATAAAAAGGCGAGGGGAGTCCGTCGGCGAAAGAATAATTTCTGAAAAAACTTCGAAGCAGATAGCGGTATTAATGCGAATAAATGTTACCGAAGGCGCCAATTCACGAGCAGAAGTTCCGGGGTATTTTGTTGGAGGAAAATCCGGCACTGCGGAAAAATTAAACAAAGGAAGATATTCGAAAAAAGCAAATTACACAGGATTTGTCGGAGCATTTCCGATGCCTAATCCGAAGTACGCAGTTTACTTGGTTCTGGACGAACCGCAAGCTACAGAAAAAACTCATGGCTTTCGAACAGCAGGTTGGATTGCTGCTCCGACAGCCGCAAATATTATAAAAAGAATAGGGCCGATGTTGGGTGTTATGGCTTCAAGCAAATCTGAACCCGACTGGCAAAAAATGTTAAGGAAAATAAGATGAAACAATTATCAGAATTAATAAGTTTTGAATTATCTGATACGTTTAAAAATGTAGAAATCAAAGATGTTACAGATGATTCGAGAAAAGTCGTTTCCGGCGGCATGTTTGTCGCAGTCGAAGGAAACGCGGCTGACGGAAAACAATACATTCAAGACGCCATTGCGAAAGGCGCCGTTTGTGTTGTCTTAAACGGACCGAAAAATTCCGTCAGAAAAAATGAAGATGTTATCGAAGTTTGCGCCGAAGATGTTAGAGCGGAATTAGCTCACATTTGCGCACATTTTTTTCAATATAATTTGGATAAAATCGTCGCAGTCACGGGAACAAACGGAAAAAGTTCTACCGTCGATATTGTTCGACAAATTTGGCAGGCTCAAAATATAAAATCCGCCAGTATCGGAACTTTGGGAGTAATAACGAAAGATGAAAAAATCACGACAGGATTGACGTCACCAGGTTCGGTTGCGCTGCATCGAATACTTTCAAAGTTAAGTGCAGACAATGTAAAAAATGTCGCGATGGAAGCATCCAGCCATGGAATAATTCAGAAAAGAATTGATGATATAAAATTCGATGTGTGTGCATTTACAAATTTTTCGCAAGATCATTTGGATTATCACAAAACTTTGGAAAATTATTGGGATGCGAAATCGCGATTATTTTCGGAATTAGCTAATTCAGAAAGCGTTATTATCGCGAATGCCGACGACGAAAAATTTGAGCAGATTTTTAAGATTGCGCAAAGTCGAAATATTAAATGCATTGGCTACGGAAAAAATGCTTCAGATATAAAAATTCTCGATGTCGAAAGAGGAAAAAATAAGCAAATTGTGCACGTATCATTTTTGCAAAAAGATGTTCAGATAGATCTACCGCTGGTCGGGGACTTCCAAGTTTATAATACGTTGTGCGCGATGGCGATTTGTTATTATACTGGAGTATCTTTGGAATACATTATCGAGGCAGTGAAAAATTTGCAGCCGATTCTGGGAAGATTAGAATTTGTCGGAAGTCATAATTCTGCAAATATTTTCGTTGATTATGCTCACACTCCCGATGCTTTGAAAAAAGCAATTTTATCTTTGCGTCCGTTCGCAAAAAATCGATTGATTGTAATGTTCGGATGCGGCGGAAACAGGGATGCCGGCAAGCGAAAAATAATGGGACAGGTTGCTTCCGAATTTGCAGATATTTCTGTTATAACTGACGACAATCCAAGAAACGAATCGCCAGAACTTATTCGAAAAATGATTTTAGAAGGATGTCCGAATGGAATCGAAATTGCGGACAGGGCTGCGGCGATAAAAGAGTCGATAAAATTACTTCAGCCGGGAGATATTTTACTGGTGGCGGGAAAAGGTCACGAGGATTATCAAATTTTGGCTGACAAAACTATACATTTTAATGATAAGGAAATAATTCAAGGAGAGATAAAATGTTTTTTATAGGAAATGAAATAATTAATTTGTTGAAAGCTCGCTCAAAATTATCAGAAGGCGAGCAAATAAAAATCGAAAAAATATGTACGGATTCTCGATCTGTAAATTCGGGAGATTTATTCGTCGCGATAAAAGGAGAAAATGTCGACGGACATGACTTCGTAAAATCTGCAATTGAAAAAGGAGCTGCGGCGGCATTGGTCGAAAAAAATATCGATGGAGTGGATGAATCAAAATTGCTAATAGTTCCTTCATCCGTCGGTGCGTTAATTGACTTAGCAAAATACAACGTATCGAAATCTCACGCGAAATTTATTGGCGTGACGGGAAGCGTCGGGAAGACGACTATAAAGGAAATGATTCGTCACATTTTATCGACGCAAAACGATAAGAAAATTTATGCGTCTGAAAAAAATTTGAACAGCCAAATCGGACTGCCGATTTGCGCTGCGATGATGCCTTCGGATACAGATATCGGCGTATTCGAAATGGGAATGAGCCAAGCAGGAGAGCTTCGAAAATTAGTAGATATAGTTCCTCCGAAAATCGCGGTGATTTCCAAAATTTGCGAGGTGCATTCGGAATTTTTTAACTGTGAATGGGATATTGCGAAAGCGAAATCTGAAATTTTGGAAGCGCGGCAGCCTCCGAAAGTTTTAATTATTCCTGCCGATTCTCCTTACAGTGATTTTTTGAAACAAAAAGCGAAAAATTTGGGAGTGAAGGAAGTTTATACATTCGGTGAAAGTGTTGGCGATGCGAAAGTTTTATCTGTTGAGAAAAATTCTCAAGGAACGAAAATTTCCGCGATGTTTTTCGGAGAATTTGTAGACTATGTAATACAGGGCGCCAACCGTTCCGTAATTTTAAATAGTCTTGCCGCAATAATGGCGGCTTATTTCGCGTCGGGAATGGAGATTTTAACGCTTGCGCAAACTTTGCGGTCGTTCAATAAAGTTGATGGCCGTGGAAATATTATTCTCAAAAATGATGTGACAATTATAGATGATTCGTACAATGCCGGTCCGACTTCCGTTCATGCCGCTATAGAAACTTTGAGTGAATATTCTGGCAGAAAAATTTTGGTTTTGGGTGATATGTTTGAACTCGGATATCGAAGCAGATATTTTCATGAAAATTTGTCCGCCGCGATTGATAAATTTAAAATAGATTTAGTTTTTACTTGCGGGGATTTAATGAAATATTTGTTTGATAATTTGCAGGAATCGAAGAGAGGAGGGTGGGGCAAAAACTCCGAAGAATTGATCCCGCAAATTCGCGATTGCTTGCAAAAAAACGATGTTGTCCTTATAAAAGGATCACATTCCATGCACATGGATAAAATTGTAAAGGAATTAACGAATGTTCTATAGTTTGTGTTCGTATTTTCATTTTATTACTGGAGCGAATCTGCTCAGGTATATAACATTCAGAACTTTTTGCGCGGTAATGACTTCGCTAATTATCAGCTTTTTTTTGTACCCGAAGTTTATAAAACATTCGAAAAGAAAACAGCCAATTCGTGAGGATGGTCCTGTCTCGCATTTGCAAACGAAGCAAGGAATTCCGACGATGGGCGGAGCAATTATTATTTTCGGAACGATTTTATCATGCTTGCTTTGGGGAAATTTAACAAACGAATATTTGTTGCTGATGATAGGATTAACTTTTATTTATTCTTTGCTCGGGCTTACTGATGATTATCTCAAAACGAAATATAAAAATTCAAAAGGAGTTTCAGCGAGTCAGAAAATGCTTGTGCAAATCATCGCTGCCATGATTTTTTCGTTTTTGGTAGAGCAATTGCGTCCGCCCGAAGTCGTCGGACATTTGGCTTTTCCTTTCTTGAAAAATTTTACGATAGAAAGCGAAACTTTGCTGATTCTGTTTACGACTTTTGTTATCGTCGGAAGTTCAAACGCAGTTAATTTAACGGATGGATTAGATGGATTGGCGACATTCCCATCTATGTTGGTTGCGTTTTGTTTGGGAATAATTGCGTATATTTCCGGGCACTTTGTTTTCGCAAATTATTTGCAAATTTTCTATATTCCGATGTCTGGAGAATTAAGTATTTTTTGCGGAGCATTAATTGGAGCGTGTTTGGGATTTTTATGGTACAACGCGCCTCCTGCAAAAATTTTTATGGGAGATACTGGCTCGCTGGCGATAGGTGGAGCGTTAGGCGGACTGAGCGTTATTACGAAACATGAATTTGCTTTGGCGATTATTGGCGGGCTTTTCGTAATTGAAGCGGTTTCGGTTATATTGCAAGTTGGATATTACAGACTTACGAAAAAACGGATTTTTTTAATGGCGCCGATTCATCATCATTTTGAGAAAAAAGGATGGTCCGAGCCGACGGTCGTAATTCGTTTTTGGATTATCTCTCTAATATTTGCGATGTTTGGTTTAGCTACATTGAAGATAAGATGATTTCATTAAATTATTACAGAAATAAATATATTGCAGTGGTCGGCGGCGGAGCGACGGGGTTATCGGTTGTCAATGCTTTGAAAAATGTTGGAGCCGATGTTGTTCTGCTAGATGATAAAGTTATAAATCACGAGTGCTACAAAAATATTGATGAAGTAAATTGGAATTTATTGGACGCAGTGGTTGTAAGTCCGGGCATACATTTGCTTTGGGATACAAATGAGGCAGTTCAGCGGGCGCATAAATTTTCTGTGCCGATTATTACTGACATCGATATGCTTCAGCAGCATATTTCGGAGAGTTCTAAAATTATTGCAATCACTGGAACGAATGGAAAATCTACGACGACGGCATTGATTCACCATATTTTGAATTTTGGAAAATACCATGCGGAAATCGGCGGCAATTTCGGAACGCCTGTTCTTAATTTAAAAGATAATTCTGATTTTTATGTTTTGGAATTGTCGTCTTATCAATTGGAAGGATGCAATATTCTCGGATTCGATACTGCGATTTTGTTGAATATTACTCCGGATCATCTTACCAGGCATGGCGGAATGGCTGGATATATTTCGGCGAAGCAAAAAATATTTGCGAATTCTCGACCAAATTCTGTTTCCGTGATTAGCGTGGACGATGAATATTGCGCGCACTTGATGGATCTTGTGAAACTTCCGAATGTTATAAAAATTTCAGGATTAATTGTTCCCAAGGGGGGTATTGGTTGGGAAAGTAATCAACTAATCGATGATCGGAACTTTAAACACGAAATCATTTGCGAAAATTATCCGAAATTAGATGGGCCGCACAATCGACAAAATATTGCGGCGACTTACGCAGCAAGTGTCGCAAATGGTATCGATAAAGATACGTTCGTAAAAAGATTGTTCAATTTTAACGGATTAGAACATCGTCAAGAATTAGTGAAAATTATCGATGAAGTTCAGTATGTAAATGACAGCAAAGCGACAAATGCGGATTCCGTAAAACAAGCTTTGGTAAGGTATGACAATATAGTTTGGATTTTGGGCGGGCGACCAAAAGAAGATGGTATCGAAAGCTTGGTTCCGTATTTTCCGAAAATAAAATCCGCGTTTTTAATTGGAGAAGCGGCAGAAGATTGGCATCAATTGTTGTCTGCGCATAATGTAAAAAATGAAATAGTATACACTTTAGATAGCGCCGTACAAAAATCTTACGAGGCAGCGGAAAAAGGAGATATTGTTTTGTTATCTCCGGCTTGCGCGAGTTTTGATCAATTCAAAAGTTTCGAAGACCGTGGCGAAAAATTCAAAAAAATGGTGGAGAGCTTGCCGTGTTAGAAGTTTCGCGCTCCAGTAATATATTAGTCGGAAAATGGTGGTGGACAGTTAATCGTCCGTTGCTGTTTGGTTTTATTACAATGATCGTGCTCGGAATTTTTATGGCGATGGCGGCAACTCCGATGGTCGCGAATCGTATCGGAATAGAAGAATTTTATTTTTTGAAGCGACACATCGCTTATGTTATTCCGTCTCTGATGATTATTTTTTTCGTTTCGAATTTATCGCACAGCTCGATAAAAAAACTTGCCTTAATCTTATTTTTCAGCGCGGTGATTTTAACATTTCTGACCTTATTTTTCGGAGCAGAAATTAAGGGAGCGCGCAGATGGATTTCGCTTGCGGGATTTTCTGTTCAACCGTCAGAATTCGGAAAGCCCGCCTTGGCGGTTTTAGTCGCCTGGTTGCTTTCGGAGGAACAAAAAGATCCGCAAATTCGAGGAAAATTTGTTTCGACATTGCTGTGGGGCATGTTGGCATGCGCTTTAGTTTTGCAGCCTGATATCGGAATGCTTTTTGTCGTAACTTGCGTTTTCGGAATCCAACTTTTTTTGAACGGATTGCCGATAATTTTTGTAATTTCGTCTGCTCTCGCAGGAGTATCCGGACTTGCTCTGGCTTATTTATTTTTACCTCACGTAACGGTTCGAATAAATAAATTTTTAGATCCTGCCGTCGGAGATCATTACCAAATTAATAGGTCATTGGAAGCATTTTCGAGCGGCGGATTGTTTGGCGTTGGTCCTGGCGAAGGAATAATAAAAAAACATTTACCCGATGCTCACGCAGATTTCGTTTTTGCGGTTCTCGGCGAAGAGTTTGGGCTTTTCGTTTGTATCGCCGTAGTTTTGTTAATTGCTTTTGTTGTTTTATACGGAATGGAACGAGCGCTAAAAGAAACAAATATGTTTTCGCTACTTGCTTCCGTCGGATTACTCGTGCAATTCGGAGCGC
>JAFQBQ010000186.1 GCA_017416635.1 Alphaproteobacteria bacterium
AAACATACCTCCACCATCAAATTTTTTGTAACTTTTTTCTCGAGACTCAAAATTTTTGCAAGCGAGTTCAGTCAGCATATATGCGCTCCATTTTCTTCAAATTAAAAAAATACCCCTAAAAGTCCCCCTTTTTACATTCAGCTTAAGGCGGGTTTTTAAAGCATTTTCCAGACAGACTGTTACTGTTATATGCTGAAATTCCAAAGAGTATATAGACTATGTCAAATTTAATCAGATTAACAAAGATACAAACTTGGCGTCCCCTAGGTACTCCTGCCCATCTTTTAATGGTTCTGACATTTCAGCGTTTTTGATTTCAAATTTCTGAAATATACCCCTAAAAGTCCCCCTTAAAAGTTGATGCTATAAAGTAAAAACCAACTCGGACTAAAAAAGATTTTTTCAGACCAACCGCAGGCTATTATATAGATATTGAGCCCTTGCTAAAAGAATAAACTCATCGAATCGATTCTAACGGCGTTGGGGTACTAATTTTGCGATTTACTCTTTCGCGCCCTCGCTTATTCGAAATAAAGTCGCCCTTATTTCATCCCTGAGAAGTTGATTTATCGCTCTTATATCCGTCATTAAAGCTATTGCGTCTGCCACTCTGTCGGGAATTTTAAGTACTGCGTTGCGGACGGTATTCGTTCGTTCTTCAAATACCTCTATAGCTTCATTTTTGGAAATATATTTGCTTTCGATTTCTTTTACCTGTTCCCTCAAAAGCTCGCCTTTCAGCTCCTCATTATGCAATTTTGCTTCTAATAACTGATCTTTTAGGCTTTTGTATCTGTTTAGCGATTCATCATCGACTAATTTCCCTTTCTCTTTCAATTTTCCTTCTTTGATGAGCTTTGAAATATAAGCCCTGGAAACGCCCAACTTTTGTGCCAATTCCGACTTCTTCATTAATGCCATGACTACCTCCTTGTTACGCATAAAATTATATCATTTTTTCGGAAAATACGGAAAAGCCAAAAGTAAAGTTTAACTCTCAAATTTCAGATACAAACAAGGCTGATATAGTCCTATTCAGTCCGTATTCGTCAGTAAAGTTAACCAAAATAAAAATTTCTGTCGCTAGCAAAATTACGGGGGCTTCGCATCCGTATTGATTCAATTGTTTTACAGTACCTAAAAATATGAGGTGCATAACACTTATATTTTTGCGCACATTCATGTTTTACTTTCGCGGATACAAAAAACCTCTCCAACCACTTTTCAATATTTTTCATTTATGTAAAGAAACCTTTAACCTTTTTGTAACATAATATAACTTTGATGGTGGAATAATGAGTGAACAAAAAGAGCGACAGACTATATCCAAATATCGAGTTTGTAATTATGGCGAAGTCATGACTGCCAGACGCGAGGTCGAGGCTATGCTGGATTTAGTCAAAGATGAGGCAAGCTGTGTAAGCTCCCGGTTCCTAGAGCCGAGTTGTGGAAATGGCAACTTCTTAGTCGCGATTTTGGAGCGAAAGCTGAAAACCGTCATAGATAATTATAAAAAGAAAGATGTCGATTTAGCGTATTTTGAGGCACAGCTGTTACTTGCGTTATCAAGTATATATGGAATTGATATTTTGCAAGACAATATTGATGTATCGCGAAATCGTATGCTAGATATTGCTATCGAAGCTTATTTAAAAGCACTGAATCAAATTCCGAAGCTCTGGTTTCAGGATACGATGCGATTAATTCTTTGCAAAAACATTATTCATGGAGATTCGCTTAACGGAACTAACGACATTATTTTCACGCAATGGACATTGGAAAATGAAGATTATTTTGAATTAGAAGAATACGCGTTTGATAGTCTCACAGATCCACAGAATGTGCCTCTGCTTTCTTATCCGCCAACTCATTATACAAGACTTTTGGAGATGGAATGGCTATAAAAGACATTGAAAATGTACATAAACCCGATATTTTATCTTGCTTAGCCAATTTAAGCTCGGATGAAGTTTTTACGCCTCCGAATATCGCTAACGACATGCTCGATTTGCTACCTGAAGAGCTTTTCAAAAGTCCGGATACGAAATTCTTAGATCCTTGTTGTAAATCAGGAGTTTTCCTGAGAGAGATAGCAAAAAGATTAATCAATGGATTAAGGGATAAATTTCCGACTTTAGAAGAATGTCTGGGACATATTTTTAAAAAACAGCTATTCGGAATCTCAATCACGGAATTAACCGGATTACTGTCGAGGCGCTCTCTTTATTGCAGCAGAAACGCCAGTGGAGAATTTTCTATTGTTCAGTTTGATGATGAACAAGGGAACATAAGATTTAATCGAATTAAACATAAATGGAATCACAAAAAAAGATGTGAAGTGTGCGGAGCTCCACAATCGGCATATGACCGCGGTGAAATTTTGGAGACGCACGCTTACGAATTTATACATATGAATGAAGATAAAATTGAGGAGTTGACTAATATGCAATTTGACGTGGTAATCGGAAACCCTCCGTATCAACTAAATTTAGGGAATGATGGAGGAAATAGTTCACATGCAAGGGCTATATATCATTTATTCGTATCTCAAGCTATTCAACTAAATCCTAGATATATCAGTATGATTATTCCAAGTCGCTGGATGACGAGAACAACCGACAGTATTCCAGAAGATTGGATAAATGACATGATAAATCATAATGATATTAGAGTATTGCATGATTTTGAAAGTTCCGCTGATTGCTTCGATGGAGTTGATATAAAGGGAGGTATAAATTATTTCCTTTGGGAACGAGATTATAATGGAGAATGTAAGCAATACTTTCATCATTGTGGGAGAACACGTACCAGTTACAAAAAGTGTTATCTAAATTCAATTGGTGCTGGAATAGTTATCAGAAATCCCAACGATTTTCCGGTGCTCAACAAAGTCATTAAAAAAGAAGGAAACTACTTTGTTAATAGCATTACGAATTTCTCAAGCTTTGTAAGCCCTAAAAATTTTTTTGATAAAGCCCCATACTTAAAAACTAACTGGAAAGGTTTTATGCATAAGCCAACAGAGGATTTTTTCATTAAATTTTTTTGTAACAAAAAATTATTAAAATCAGGTGTTGGATACGTGGCGGAATACCAAGTTCCTAAAAATAAAGATACAATAAAATTACACAAGGTTTATATACCTGTTGCGAGTGGCACAGGGATGGATTCGCAGGTGCTTGGGACTCCATTTTACGGAGAGCCTAACAGCGTATGTTCAGAAACATATCTGGTTATCGGATACGATCCTAAAAGACATAATTTAACGGAAAAACAGTGTCGAAATATAATAAGCTACATAAAAACTAAATTTTTTAGATGGTTAGTTCAAATAAAAAAGAAAACGCAAGGGGGAACACGAGCCGTCTATCAATTCGTTCCTCTCCAAGATTTCAATGAACCATGGACTGATGAAAAACTCTATAAAAAGTATGAATTATCTGATGATGAAATTCAGTTCATTGAATCAATGATAAAACCTATGGAGTGATAACGGTATGACTGACATTGCTGATACATCTGGTATTCCGAAAATATATGCCTATACAGAGCCTCAATATGAGCATGCTCAATGGGAAGGAGAGCGAAGAGGAAAAGGCGAAGGCTTTATTAAGGTCGGTTATACCCAGAAAAAAATGAGTGAGAAAGTTAAAGACTTAAGATCCGTAAAAGCTCCCATAAAAAATTCCATAAAGGTATTACTTGTAGAAAAAGCAATAATGCCAGACGGAAAGACATCGTTTATGGATCATGATGTTCACAAGGTTTTAGAAAACAGTGGAATTACCAGACGTAATAAAAGCGAATGGTTTGAATGTACTCTTGATGAAGTTAAACAGGCAATTTGTGCCGTAAAAGAGGGGAAAAAACATATCAAAAAAAGGATTCTCAATTTTAAAATGCGTCCTGAGCAAGAGAAAGCTGTTCTTCTTACAACAAATTTCTTTAGAAAACACACGCTAGAAAAAGACAAACATCCGCCTCATTTTCTTTGGAACGCTAAAATGCGTTTTGGAAAGACTTTTACATCTTATCAGCTTGCAAAGGCGATGAATTGGTCGAAAATTCTGATTCTGACATTTAAACCGGCGGTGAAAAGAGCATGGAGAGACGACCTTTTAACTCACGAAGATTTTGAAGGCTGGGAGTTTTATTCAACTGCTGATAACATTAATGAAAATGGTAAATTTGCTCTATTCGCATCATTTCAAGATATAATGCAAACAACGGCAGATAAAAGGATAAAGCCTAAAAATCAGAAATTGCAAGATATTGATTGGGACTGCATTATTCTTGACGAGTATCATTTCGGCGCCTGGAATGAAAATGCTAAAGAGTTATATGCAGCTGAAGAATCGGAAACAAAACTGCATGAAAACGATCCACAAAAAGATTTCGAAGAAGAAAAATTACAATTAAAAACAAAGGCATATTTGTATCTGTCTGGAACACCTTTCAGAGCATTAGCTAACGGAGAATTTCTTGAAGATCAAATTTTCAATTGGACATACCAAGATGAACAAAAAGCAAAATCAGAATGGAATGGAGATAACAATCCTTATGCTGAACTTCCTCAAATGAACATGATAACTTATAAAATATCTAAAATGATGAAGATAAAACAGCAAGAAGGAGAATACGACGATTTCGATTTAAATAAATTCTTTGAAGCCGAAAATAAAAATGACGGCACGAGTGTGTTTAAGCATGAAGATGAGGTGCGACAATGGTTGAGGTTCATTTGTGGAAAAACTGAACCCATTTTGCAACAATCGTTTAAGGATAATACAGAATTAATAGAGTCGAGTATTTCTGGAAGACCTTTTGCTGATCCAAGTTTGATGAAATATCTTATTCATACTTTTTGGTTTTTACCGTCTGTTGCGGCATGTCGAGCTATGGGAAAACTCATGAAAGAAGACCCTTTTTTCAGCAGATATAAAATCGTTGTATGTGCAGGAAATGAAGTTGGCGTCGGTGAAAAAGCTTTAGAATCTGTAAAAGAAGCAATCGGAAACGGAATAGGTAGTAGCCCAACTATTACCTTATCTTGCGGAAAACTTACCACAGGCGTGACAGTGCCGGAATGGACTGGAATTTTCATGTTGAGAAATATTTCTGCCCCTGAAACATATTTCCAAGCAGCTTTCAGAGTGCAATCGCCTTGGGTAAGAAAAGATAAAAACGGAAGCCAAAAGATAATCAAAAGAAACTGTTATATTTTCGATTTTTCATTTGATAGAGCATTAAGGCTAATTGCAGATTACAGTGTTCAGCTTTGTAAAAAAGAGAATGGCGACAAAAATCAACATATTGAACCCGAGAAAAGAATAGATGAGTTTTTAAGATTCTTTCCTATATGGTGTTACGATGATACTTGCATGGATAAAAAACCAATAAGTGCATCTGCATTGCTAGATATTTCAATTGCGGGAACTAGCGCAACGATGCTTGCAAGAAAATGGGAAAGTCCTATGCTTATAGATGTTCGTGATTTTGTGCTAGAAAAACTACAAAATGATTCTGAAACAATGGCTATTTTAGAAAAAATAGAAAGTTTCCGAAATTCAAAAGTGGATGTGAGATCAAGCATATCTGAAATTGTTAAGCATGCCCATAAGGCAAAATCAAATAGCGAGAATAAAAATGAATTAACACCGCAAGAAAAAGAATTACGAAAGAAAAGACGAGAAATCCAAGAAAAACTAGTAAAATTTGCGGCACGTATTCCGATATTTATGTATCTAACAGACGAAAGAGAGGAAACACTTCTTGATATCATTGAAATAATAGATAGGACTCATTTGTTTCAAAAAGTTACTGGAATTAATCTCCAAGAATTTAAAAAATTAAAAAGCATTGGTTTGTTTAATGAAAAGAACATGAACAACGCAGTGTTCGCTTTCCGATGTTATGAAGAAGATAGTTTAAGATACACCGGCGCAACGAAACATAATGGATTGATAATTGGAGGTTGGAGCGAAAAGAAAGAGCATAAGGAACTTAAGGGGTATTTGGCGGATTTCTTCGGATGGAAATCATAGAGTGAGGGGGGAAGAGCCTCTACTTCGATAGTAGAATTGCCTATTAATATACAGGGCACATTTGTGAATAAAGATGATATATTTGCTCATCTTTTTGTGCTATTTGCGGTTTTATGTTAAAATATTCCAAGTGAGGGATTGGAGTAGATATGTTACTTGGATTATCAATAGAAAATTGGCTGTCTTTCAAGGATAATACAGAATTTTCGATGATTGCTACACGTGAACAACAACACGGAGAAAGATTGTTTAAATCAACTCTGTCTAAGAATCGGCTTCTACCAATTGCTGCGATTTTTGGTGCTAATGCATCAGGAAAGAGTAATTTTATAAAGATAATATCGCTTGTGAAAGCCTTTGTTATTAATGGCTCTCGCCCCGAGGAAATATTGCCGATTTATCCATATTTGTTTGATGATGAATGTTCGCAAAAGCCTTCCAAATTTTCCATTGGTATGTTAATCGATAATGCGATTTATGAATACAGTTTTACTGCAAATCAGAAACAAGTGATTGAAGAAAGGTTGTTAGAAGTAAACTCCAAAAGCAAAAAAGTATTATTTCATCGTACTTTTGATAATATTAGTTTCTACAATAACATTCATGATAAAGCATTTTTAGATTTCGTTTTTAAGAGTACGCGAAAAAATCAGTTGTTTTTGACCAATTCAGTTTTTCAAAATGCTGTTCATTTTAGAAAGATTTATGATTGGTTTTACAATATTGAGATTGTTACACCAGAAATGACCTTTCATGCCTTTGAGCAATTTTTTGATGAAAAAGGTTCTCTATACAATGGAATAAACAATTATTTAAAAAATTGCGATGTTGGAATCGATAAAATCGAATGTGAAGAAATACAATTTGGTTCATTACCAATAGACGGTATTTTTAAGGCACGTTTGGCTGCTGAGCTTCCTGAGGGCAAAACATTCAAATTGTTGTTTGAACATGAAAGATTTTTTGTTACCAAGAAAAATGGAAATATGCTTGCTAAAAAAATGATAGCTGTTCACCGTAATCGCAAAGGAAAGGACATAAAGTTCGATTTAGCCAGAGAGTCAGATGGAACATTGAGAGCGATAGACTTGTTCCCAGCATTTTCAGAGCTGTGTAGTGATACTTCTAAAATATACGTAATCGATGAAATAGATAGGAGTTTACATTCGGTTTTAGTACAGCATTTAGTCAAGATGTATCTGGATAGTTGCAATAGTACAAAGAGAGGCCAGTTGATATTTACGACGCATGATACAAATTTAATTGATCAAAAGATATTACGAAGAGATGAGATGTGGAGAATAGATAAAAACAAATTTGGTGTATCAAAATTTGATGCGTTTAGCGATTTTGAAAATATTAGGTATGATCAAAATATCAGAAAAAGCTATATGGATGGCAGATTTGGTGGAATTCCACATGTTGAGTAATGGTATTTTTACGATGGGAGACCGATAATAATGAAGTATCACCGTTGCAGAAAATCAAAAAATCTTCCAGTTAAGAGAATTTTTCATTTGATTCCAGAAGGAACGAAAACAGAACCTCAATATTTTTCTATGTTTAGATCTGATAATTATGTGATTAAAATTCATAAAAATAGAAGAAATGAAACCTCTCCAAAAGGGTTGATAAAACGGGCAAATTCGGTCGAGAAGGAAAACAGATTATCAAAAATCGATCAAATTTGGATAATTTCGGATAAAGACAATTGGACATATGAACATTTTAAATCGTTAAAAGCTTGGAGCGATAACGTTCAACATAATCATGCATTAAGTAATCCAAGTTTTGAATATTGGTTACTGTTGCATTTTGAGGACAAAAACATTGTTTCTCAAGAAGATTGTTTAAATCATTTAAAAAGGCATATCCCTAACTATGATAAGAATTTGGATGTAAAAATTTTTACTCCTGAATTGATAGCAAAAGCAGTAGAAAGAGCCAGAAAAAAAATTGTAAGCGGAGACTGTTTCAACACACACGGTTCAACAGTATACAAATTAGTGGAAATTCTTTTAGCTTATAGTTCTAATTCTTAAAAGCAAGAGTTATTCTCTGATCAATACTTGCTTTGCATAAATACAAAAGTACGCGAAACACTCAAACTCATTGGGCATTCGGGGTTTGGGGGATTTTGTAAGAATAACATATTGATAAATAACGATATTGTGCCGTTTCTAGTCCCCAGATAATTTGGGGATTGAAAGGGGCGCGCCCCAAAATAAAGAATCTGCGCCCTAAATGATTTCAGAAAACGGGGAGTAAAAATATTCTTACTCTTCAATATATTAGTTAGTATCAAGCCCCTAATCCCCTAACCCCCAACGAAAACAGCTAAATGAGTTTATTCGGTTATTGTTATCTCCAAATATCGTTTTTCTCTTTCATTATCGACTATTACTTTCGGATTTCTTCTTTTCACTTTTCCGTTTTCGAATTCATTCAGCTCTTGCAGCAAGCCTTTCTTTGCCAGTATTTTTTTTGCGGCTTTCTCTCTTCTACTTTTGCAAAACTCACTTTTAAAAATGCTGGGTAAAATGTAGTGAATACCGCTTTTCTGTATTCTGTATCCGAAAATTTGAGTGCGTGGCTCGCTTAATGTTCGGATTTTTCGGACTTTCTCAACTGAAGTATCGTTGATTAAATCTGCGAGTAAAAAATAGACCTCATTTTTTTTCAGCCAGTCCTTAAAATCTTCAACAACCGCCGTTTCTTCGTCTTCTTGGTTGTAAACGTTGGGCAAGCACCGCTGTAACACATTGCAGATATCTTCATCTATAGCAACGCTGTTGTGATTTAA
>JAFQBQ010000187.1 GCA_017416635.1 Alphaproteobacteria bacterium
AACTCGTCGGAAGATGTTCACTTCGATTCGCAAATACCACGAAAGACGGAGGCCGCGAATTTGTTTGCGATACATATTTTAGTTTAATCGGCATTCCGTTAACCAAAGGAGGCGGATTTTGAGCAATTGCACACTGAAACCACCGATTCAATCGGTTGGTCGGAAATCTTTGCGACCATTTGTCGTGCAAATCTATCGCTATATTGAAAATGCGAGCCAGTCCCAATTTTTCTTTCGCGGAAACCAATATACACGGGACGCCCGGCAGCTGCGCAAATTCTTTTTCTGTACGTCGCTCAATTTCTTTTTGAATTTCTTTCGGATTCTCTACAAGGTCACTTTTGTTGAGAGCAAAAATAACAATTTTACCTTCATCGAATGCTTTTTGAGCAATAAGTACATCTTGTCTTTCGAGCGGCATGCGAATATCCATAACAACAACGACGACATTTGCGCGGTTGATGTGCTTCCATGCATCTTTTACGGTTGCGAATTCGACTTTCTCATTTACTTTAGATTTTTTTCGCTGTCCCGCGGTATCGACTAAAGAAATGTTTCGCCCTTTGTATTTCCAATTTAAAGCGATTGAATCTCTCGTTAATCCGGCGATATCTCCTGTTAATAACCTTTCCTGCCCGATGATTGCATTTATCAAAGTAGATTTTCCGACATTCGGGCGACCAACTATCGCAACACGCAAATCCGGACGTTCCTCTTTTTCGTCATCGGAAGACTGGACATTTAACTTGTTTAATTTTTCATAGAGTGAGTCGAATCCTAAATTGTGTTCGGCGGAAATATTTACGCTTTCTCCAAAACCTAATGAATAGATTGAGTCAGGCGCGAGCTTTCCATCGCACTTATTCGCAATTACTATGACGGGCTTTTGTCCGCAATTTTTAAATGCTGAACGAATCCATGCGGATATTTCTTTATCGTAGTCTGTTACGCCTTCGATTGCATCTGTAACAAAAAATAAACAGTCAGATTCTTTTAGAGCGGCAAGCGACTGCGAGTTCATCAGTTTTGCAAGTTCGGTATGAGAAAAGGTATCTACGCCCGGAGTATCGATGAGTTGAAACTTTATTCCCCACAAATCTACATGCGCACTCTTGCGATCGCGAGTAATTCCAGGTGAATCTCCTGCGATAGCCGTATGAGCTCCGGCAAGCCTATTAAATAGTGTAGACTTGCCGACATTTGGTCGTCCGATTATGGCTACTTTCATTTATACGCAGCCAATTTTCCCGAATCGCCCAAGATATACAAAGTTTCGTTTGCAACAGTCGGAGGAACGCTGATTCCAGCGCTGTCTGCATCAAACGCTTTTATAGTGGAACCATCCTTTGCTGACAAACAAATGACATTCCCCTTGGATGAGGTCAGAATAAGTCCATCGGAAGAAAGAATCGGACCATACCAAACAATCTCACTGTTGTCTGATAGCTTTTTGGACCACTTTACGTTGCCCGTATCTTTATTTAAGCAAACCAGTTCTGAGTTATCGTCATATATAAACAACGAATTTCCCGAAAGTGCCGGCGTCTGGGTGCTCCCATGATCTCTTTGCCACAATATATTTCCATTTTTTATATCGAAAGCAGTTATTTGGCGGCTTGCGCAGACTACATATAGTATATTGTCTTTTACGATAGGACATGCTCGCGGATGTGAAAAAGATTTTGAAGCATTCGAAAACGAAAATTTAGATATTATCGCGGACCACAAGACTGATCCATTTTCAAGAAGTGCGAAAACTTCTCCTGACGGATAAGCGACATAAACTACTCCGTCACACACTGCAACTCCGGCACTTCCTGCGTAAGTAGTGAAAGTCGGCATTCCTGAATGTGCCCAAATTACTGAACCATCGGATATATTTAAAACTTGTAGAACTCCGTTATCGCACAACAGATATGCTTTTCCTGAATCAACCGTGATTCCGTCGCCTTTGCATGGAGCTGGAATTTTCTTTCTCCATTGAATCGAGCCTGTTTTAGCGTCTAAAGAGAAAGCCTCAGCGAAACTCGTCGAAACAATCAAATGTCCATCAGAAAACGCAAGCGCGCCTCCAACCTGCCCATCTTTATTTTTATGGGTAGTGCTGATCTTCCAAATCAAATGGCCTGACTTTTCATCGAATGCATAAACAATACCTGCCGCATCCATGCAAAAAACCTTTCCTTCGGCAGCAACTGTCGAAGATAACGGTCTAATTTGATCTGATGATTCAAAATCTAACGACGCGCTCCACTTTTCGGAAAGAGTTCTGATTTTTATCGCGAGCGGGTCATACCAATGCTGTGCCGAATACGCACTCTGAACGAAATTCGAATTATGTAAAACATCACCGAGAACTACGGGCGCATCATCCTTCAAACTCGGATTGCTTTCAGCCGCAAGTTCTATATTTTCGCGATGACCTTTTAAATTTTCTTTCTGAGAACACGCCGCCAGAGCAAGAAAACATACATATATATAAATGTGCTTTTTCATATTACTTCACCGTTTTGTTGTTGCGTATATAGTTTGCGAGTTTCGCGATGCGATTTTTCATGCTTGCGGGAGCATCAGAAGCGGAAGTAATCTTATCCAACATCTCTAACGCCTTATCAAAATTTCCATCTTTATCGTGAATCATCGCGATGCGTTCCATTGCCGAGTATTTGAAAGGACGATCTTCTCCGCAAAGTGGCTCAAGTCTCTTTATAAGTTGATCGCTGGCTTCTGCGCTGTGCGATGCATAAATTAAGATCGCTAAATCTCTCCATATTGGATCTATACCATTTCTTTTGGAAAGTTCTAACAATTCGTCCGAGTATTTCTTAACTTCGTCCGCCGATGAAATCTTTCGACCTGAATGAATCAGAGACAATAGTGGAACCAATTCTGCCGGAGCATTCTTTTTTAAATTTTCGATAGCTGCATCACTCTTTTTTCCGGAAGCATATAACTCATGAAACAAATTAGTTGTCGTAATTTCCATTCGATGCTTCTTTTGAGTATACCAAGATGAATGTATAACAATTCCTGCGACAATTATCGCGACCGTCCAAACGCAACTTTTTTTGTGATTGCGAAAAAAAGCCAAGACCTGGTCGTGTTTCAGTTCTTCTTCGATTTCTTCGAAAATAGCATTATCTTCCATCGCGTTTCTTTCAATACAAAACACAGAGAGTTTAAACTATGTTTGTATTTCTTTCCAGGGTTAATTCAAATTAACGGATAATTAATAAGTTATGATTAGATTAACTTTAGAGATTTGATGAATTTGGAGAGAATTATGATAAAGGGTGTTTTGTATATGGCCAGCTTTTTGATGCTGGGAGTGGCTTTTCTGCAGCAAGAGGCGATGGCAAGAGATAGTACTAGTTCTTCTGAAGTGGATTATGAAAACATAGATCTTGAGTGGATTATCGAAAATCGTCAGTTGAAACCATCTGAAAAAATCGATCGGATTAAGGCAAGTCTGCCGAAACAAGAAGATCCGATTATGTGTGAAACGTTGCTTTCGGTTATAAGGATACAAAAAGACGTACCAAGTGAAGAGAATTATCAGCAAATAAGAGAAGTATTTGATGAAGTTAACTGGCTGCGCTCTCCGAATGCCGCGAAAGATAAGCTGCCGGAGTTGCTTTCTCATTTGCGGAAGTTGCTGGATATAAAAACGTTTATTCATTTGAATGCTTCTTTGATGCGTAAATGCATAAAGTTAGCAAAGAAAGCTGAGCAGTCATCGCAAATGGGGGCTTTTTTGGCGAGTGGCGAATATTTGACTGGAATAGATTTGATGTTAGCTAACGGAATCAAAAATGCTGAAATAGTCTTAGCTGAAACTGATAAATTGCTGGAAACGGCCCGAAGTTTTAAATCTGTTTTCAAAACGAAACAAGAAATTCAGAAAAAAATTGAAGATGCGAATAATTTTATAAACGGACTTCATGAAACGAGGATAAAAATCGATAGAGAGGAAGTGAAAATTTCCAGAAGTATTCGGCGTTATGTCAGAAACGTCGTGAGAGCTGTAATTGAGGAGCTTGAGCGACAATTTGATCAGAAAAATTTTCAAGAAAAATAAATTTAGATAAAAAAAATAAAAAAAGCAGTTGACCTGTGGAGGTTAAAAGATATATAAAGGCATTCGGTTCGTTGAGAAAGTGAAGTTGAAGAGAGAGGATATGCAGATGGCGCGTAGAGTGTTTCATACTGCATAAGAATCTTGCGCAGTAAGAAGTAAGTAGTATGAGACGGAGGTCCGGTAGGGATACTGGATTTAACATGAGAGTTTGATTCTGGCTCA
>JAFQBQ010000188.1 GCA_017416635.1 Alphaproteobacteria bacterium
ATAAAATTCTTCGATTTGGTTGGGTTATCGTAAATGATGCGAAAAGAGGACAAGGTTTCGGAAAACAGATCATTAAATTGGCTTTAAAATTCGCATTTGAAATTCTTAAAGTGAAGGAAGTTTCCATCAGAGTGCATGAAGATAATTTGCAGGCATATCACTGTTACAAAACTGTAGGTTTTTCAGAAGATGACGCTGCAAACGTAGAATACGATGAAGTTCACGGGCGTAAAGTAAGGCTTATAGAATTGAAAATTTCTGAAACAGAATTTTCAAAAAAGGACCTTTGATTTAATTAGATATAATAGAATAAGACCTTTTCGTGTGATATAAATCCACGTGTTTTTTGTAGAGGAATTATGAAAATTTATAGTGGTTTATTGTGCGTATCTTTGTTGGGATTAGCGGCATGCGGTTCAAATAATACTCGTGAAGATGATTTCGAAACGATATATAAGAATGACATTCAGCAAATTTTGAGTAAAAATCAGCATTTCTCCGATAGTTTAAAAAATCCAACTAAAAAGGCGTTTTTGTTAAAGGGCGGAGAGTACTTCCCTGATTATGAACATCCTCGCACTTTGAATGAAAAAGTCATATACGTATTGTACAACTATTTTATGAAATCTCCGATCACTTCGGTCATAGGAAATAAATATTACGCGAAAAAGTTCGTCGTGGATTTGGTCGGCGAACAACATGTGGTTAAACTTTTGGGAGTTTGGGATAATCCTCAGGATATAGAATGGGATAAATTGCCGAATAAATTTGTTTTGAAGAGTGTGCGCGGGCATTTCGGACGCCAAGTGATTTTAGTAAACGATAAAAGCAAATTGAATATTCCGGAAACGATTAAAAAACTCGAAGAATTTTGCGAATTACCGTTCATGCAGAAGTACAAAAATAAAAGAATTATCGCTGAAGAGTATATCGATGCGGAAAATGGCTTAAGTGTCGACTATAAATTTTTCTGTTCTTACGGAAAACCTCTTTTTGCATATTGTTTAGCGACAAAACAATCTGAAGAGCGTGATGTCGATACGAAGACTTTTTCTTTTTATTCGGTTCCTGAGTGGAAGAGAATACCGGCAATCGCAGGGCGACATGCTCAGAATTCGATTCCAAAACCAAAACATTTTAAGAAGATGTTAGAAGTCGCAAGCAAACTGTCTAAAGATTTTCCTTTGATTCGCGTTGACTTGTTTGAAGTTGGTAATCGCGTTTTGCTCGGAGAATTAACAGAAGATGCCAGCGGCGGAAAAAATATCATATCCCCAGTAACATGGGATTTCATTCTTGGTGAAAAAATTTCAGTCCCGTCCAAAGCTGAATTAAATGAATTAATAACAAGAGACAAAATCAAAAGCGAGAAATGGTTGGATTAGAGTACGAACTTCACTTTTCCAAAATAAGTCCGCAAATGTCATTGATAAAAAATAAAGAAACTGGTAGGTTTCTCCGTACAGAGAAAATAGGAAAGCTCTATGAAAAAAGTTGTTTTGTGTTTTAGTAGTTTTTTGATGTCAACTTGCTTTGGTATGGATTCATCGCAGCTAATGACTCTGGAAGAGAGAAGAAATAACTTACAAGTTCAGTTGGATGAATTAAACGCAATGTGGCAACGTATGCGTGACGAAACAATCCCAATAAGTGAGAAGATTTCCAAACGTAAGCAGAAAATTGAAATCCTGAAAGCTAAGTTGAATGATTTAATTAAGCAAATAAAACAAGAAGAGAAAGCATTCAATGAAAAGGGAATCGCCCTAGGTCGAGGGATGAATGAGCTTGCCAATATGATAGGGATCTGTCAGGCTGATCAGAAAACGATAGAGGATCTTTTAAAACTTTTTCCAGGCGATTTTTCTGATCAAACCGATGGAGAAAAGCCTTCATCAAAGCAACAGATAATAGCTTTAAAAAAGAAATACAACGAGTTGCTTGCTAAGCAGCAGTTACTAATTGATTGGAACCAGGATCTTATAACGTTTTTATCTAAGGGAGAAATCGGAAAGAGATTTAATCAATTGAATCCGAATATGCATACAGACAACAGTTCGGAAACGACTGCTCCTTCCCAATCGGCACCTTCATTTTCAGTACCACCAACGATGCGTCTGTTTGAAGAACAGACACTTGAAGAATTTATCTCTCATCAGAACGCATCGATGCAAAATAGCATACCTATGCAGATTCTATTAGTGCCGACTGATCAAGTTGTGCAAAAATTCAATCGTTCTTTACTGTCGAAGCTCCCGCAAAGAATGGTCCTTTTTCTGCTTTTCACTAATCAACTTATTGCAACAAAATTAGGGCCAGATATTGCAGAAGAGTTTGATAATATCTTTAGGAAATCAATTTTGCTGAATCATCCATTTGAATCGGATAAGGTAATTTCTGCTTCAATGCAAACTAGTCACTTTTCTGAGCTGAGAGCCTTGCAGGATATTCCTATAATTACTTCAGCAAGTGATCAGACAACTTTTGACATCGTATCTGCAGTATTGTTGGCAGCTATGAGCTGCAAAGAACGTGATTTAATAATTAGTTTTGGAGAAAAACTTGCGACGAGACAAAAAAGAGGATCATCGGGGTTGGCCTTGTCATCTCTTTTGAACCGAAGCAAGTATTGTGCTTTTGGTTTTAAATTTTTAAAAGAGCACTCTTCTGAAATTATTTCGAAAAATAAACAGATAAAAGCGCCGAAGGAATTAGTTTCTGAGTTACTTGATTTCTTGATAGCATCGAACATTAAAAGTAGCAGTCAAATCGGTGTCGATTTAGCAGGAGAAGATCCGTTTTTTGTTCCTCTTTCCTCGGTACTTACAGATTTGGTCAGCACGATGTTAATTAAAAGCCATGAAGTAGCTGCAGAAGTAGTTGACAGTATTCCTCTTCCTAATGACGTCGTCTCGCCAAATGCTTGTAGTTATATTGCACAGCAGTTATATAACAAAACCTTCGCTCACTGTTTTGGGTTTTTTATTGGACGTTTCCCTATGCCGGTTGTAGTTGACAGAACTCTTCTTTCTTTTTCTGCTCAACCATGGCGCAAAGCTTTTAAAGATTTACCCTCGGAGGCGCAGTTTAGAAAAGCTAAAGTTTCAATTGAGTTTCCGATGCCTCGGATCGAATCAATTATTAGTCCGTTTTTGCAATGGTTACCAGAAGTAAAAGAGTTACAAAAGAAATTGAGTTTGTTGGCGGAAATTCCGACTTGGGAAGACGATCGCTTGGATCTGCGGAAACAGGCAAACGAATCGCAAGAAAAAAGCGTTAAGCAGTTGGAAGAAGATCAAGCAAGGATTGGTTTAGAAATTAAGAATTTAGACAAACAATCGCATGAATTAAGGAATAGAATCGAAAGATTACAAGAAAAGAATATCAAATTGTCAAAGCAAAAGGCAACAATTGAAAATAAGTATCCAAATTCAGTAACTTTTGATAATAAGAGTCGTTATTATTCAAAACAGATAGCGAATTTGGATAAGCAAATTAAAGATCTCAAAGAAAAAGCTGAAAAAGCGAATTTAAGTAAGCAAATTGAAGAGCTCCAAGAAAAAGCTGGAAAATAGATTTAGGAAATATTAGCAGGGAATGAAAAGCTTTATTCCTCGCTATGATTTCTGTTTTTAAACATTCGAAATCTACGCTACTCGATTAAAAACTTACACTTTTTTATATATATAGAAATTTATGTAAAATTTATGCTACTATACGATTATATTATTATTTGGAGGTGCAGTGGCGTCGTATCAATATATTTTCGTGATGAAGGGCGCGTCAAAAACTTATCCTGGCGGAAAGCAGGTTTTGAAAGAGACGTGGTTATCGTTTTTTCCAGATGCAAAAATCGGAATAATCGGAGGAAACGGCGCGGGTAAGTCTACCTTGCTGAAGATAATGGCGGGTATTGATAAAGAGTTTAACGGCGAGGCTTGGCTGGCTAAAGATGCAACGGTCGGATATCTTCCTCAAGAACCTGAGTTAAACAAAGATCAAACCGTTTATGAAAATATTATTTCCGGATTACATGAACAAAAAAAATTGCTTGATGAATTCGACGAAGTTTCAGCGAAATTTGCTGAAGAATTGAACGACGATGAAATGAATCAATTGATTGCTCGGCAGGCTGAACTTCAGGAACAAATCGATGCTCAAAATTTATGGGATTTAAACAGAACAATTGAGATAGCCATGGATGCGCTCAGGTGTCCGCCGCCGGATGAGTCTGTTAAAAATCTTTCTGGAGGTGAAAAAAGAAGAGTAGCGTTATGCCGTCTTCTTTTGCAAAAACCTGATTTGTTATTATTGGACGAACCGACCAACCATCTCGATGCTGAATCTGTCGCTTGGCTTGAAACATATTTGAAAGATTATAAGGGCGCAGTCGTGCTCGTCACTCACGATAGATATTTCTTAGATAATGTTGTCGGCTGGATTTTGGAATTGGATCGCGGAAACACTTATCCATTTGAAGGAAATTATTCGGCGTGGCTGAAAGAGCGTCAAACCAGATTGCTTCAAGAAAATAAAAAAGAAGATGATCGGCAAAAAATTCTTTCCAGAGAATTGGAATGGATTAATCAATCTCACAAGGCGCGTCAAGCAAAAAGCAAAGCCAGAATTAATGCGTATAATGAAATGTTGCAACAAGAGGAATCCAAAACTTACGATACTTCCGTATTATATATTCCTTCAGGTCCGCGATTGGGTGATGTTGTAATAAAATCCGAAGGACTTTGCAAAGCATTTGGCGAGAAAGTTTTGTTCGATAATCTTTCTTTTGAGTTAGTTCCGGGAAGTATTGTCGGAGTCATTGGTGCGAACGGCGCAGGTAAATCCACGCTGTTTAAAATTCTTGCAGGAAAAGAAAAAGCAGATTCCGGTAATTTGATTTTTGGAGAAACGGTGAAATTAGCATACGTTGACCAAAGTCGAGATAATTTAAATGATTCCAAAACCGTATGGGAAGAAATTTCCGACTCTTTGAATGAAATAGAATTAGGTAAACGTAAAATGCCGAGCCGGGCGTATGTTTCATACTTCGGATTTAAGGGAACGGATCAGCAAAAATATATTGGACATCTTTCCGGAGGAGAAAGAAATCGCGTTCACTTAGCAAAAATGATGAAAACCGGCGCAAACGTTTTGCTTTTGGATGAACCGACCAACGATTTGGATGTGGATACTCTGCGAACGTTGGAAAATGCTTTGCTGAATTTCGCTGGTTGCGCCATCGTCATCAGCCACGACCGTTGGTTCCTAGATAGAATTTCTACGCATATTTTAGCATTCGAAGGCGATAGTAAAGTTGAATGGTTCCAGGGCGATTTTTCTTCATACGAAGAAGATAAAAAGCATCGTCTTGGCATCACGGAAATTATTCCGAAAAGAATAAAGTATAAAAAGCTGAGGTAAAATGGAAATAAAGCAAAATGTTTTGGAAATAGCCGATTTGTACGATACATTTTTTATAGATGTTTTCGGAGTTCTGTTTGACGGTTCGGCTTTATATTCAGGAACGTTGCAAACGTTAAAGCAACTGAAAAAGATGGGGAAAAATGTAGTGATCGTCTCTAATACTTCCCAGCGTACCGAGACAGCCGAAAGAGGTTATTCCGAATGGGGAATCATTAAAGATTTGCACTACGATTATTTTGTATCGGCAGGCGAAGTTTTGCATGAATGCATTATGAACAATTCGCAAAAAATCGAAGATGCTCTTTCCAGAAAATTATCTACGATAAAGTGCCTGTTTCTGGGAAATTCTGAAGTCTTCAAAGACACTTACATTACAAAAGTCGACTCACTGGAACTTGCTGACATGGTTTATGTACCATGTCCGAGAACAAGAAACGGCATGGTTCGTGTTGATGATTTGTTTGATCAAAACAACGAAAAAGTTCCTATGAAAAATTTGCTTTGCGAAGATTGGCGAACTTTAAAGAATAGCGAAGATGAATACGTTTTAGCTGAGTTTTATGAAAAATTAGAATATCTTTCTGGTTTGAAAAAAATTCTGTTAATAGCGAATCCAGACATTACCGCGCATAATACCGTAGACGGGCATCGCCATCTTACTTTAGCGCAAGGTGGTATAGGGATATATTACGAGAAGCATTTCGGCGGAAAAGTTGTGTATTACGGAAAGCCATATGCCGATATTTTTGAACTAGCAAAATCTAAAGTAAATTCCAGCGGAAAAACTGTCATGATTGGAGATACCCTTTGGACAGATATATTCGGAGCTCGCAAGGCAGAGATAGATTCAGCTTTAGTTCTGACTGGTATAACTGGAGAGATTCTGCCTCAATTAACCGAAAGTTCGTTTGAAGAAAAAATATATCATATAAGTCGAGGAGCAGCAGAGTTCTTTAATGAGCCTGCTCCGGTGCCGCTTCCGGATCATTATTTAAATAGGTTCGCAAAGGATTAGTCATGTCTTTTGAGTTGTTAGATACTTTTAAAAAAAAGCCGTTAATCGCGGAATTACCTCTGTCTTTTGTGTTGATGGAAGAAAAAGAATTCCCATGGATTTTATTAATTCCGAGAGTAAACGGAGCTTTGCAAATAACAGACCTTTCTTCGGATAATCAAATCCAATTGATGAAAGAAATTTCAAAATCGTCGCAGATTATGCAGAAATTGTTCCCTTGCGATCGTTTAAATGTCGCCGCGATAGGAAATAAGACTCCGCAACTTCACGTACATATCATTTGTAGAGCAGAATCAGATTCTTTATGGCCGGAAGTTGTTTGGGGCCGCCCAATGAAGACTTTATCGCCTGAAGAAACGGCGGAGAGAGCTGAAATCTTGAGGAAAGCGTTTGGCACAGTAAACTAATCGTTCAATCTTTCCATAGCATTCAGTGATTATTTGTGTCTTTTTGCTAACTTAAAGTGTTTCTTATTTGTGTAGTAATCTGCTTTATAAGAAAAAAACTACAAACTTGCATTATTCGCATTTTTATGATATACACTAAGACGTGGTTGTTTAGAAGTAACATGAATATTTATTATTCTTTATCAGTTCTTCGTATTTCTAATATCTGGTGGCGTTAATCGCCAGATATCGTTTTTCCTATTTTTGATTTTTGAGTAAGTTGTAAATTTCGCGGTTTCTATGCGTTTTTTACTTTTTTATGAAACAGATAAATTTAATACGGTGAATTGTATGAAAAATATAAAGTTATTGCATGCTATTTTTTTAATATCAGGAACAGCGATAGGCGCGGGGTTAGTGGCGCTTCCGCTGGTTACAGTTAATTTGGGAATATATTTATCCATTTTTATAATTGCATTGATGGTATTCGTTGCATATCAGTCTTCTATGATGACGATTGATTTAAATGCCAAAAACAAAGAAGCGGCTTCAATCATAAAATTGAGCGAGGACTTATTCGTTCCTCGAATTGCGTCTTTGCTGAGTTTTTGCACATTATCATTTGCTCTGCTGACGGTGTATGTTTCTGCTTTTTCGGAAACGTTGAGCGCATTCTGCAATATCAATAATGATTTTTTGATAATCTTATGCGGAATAATGTTGTTTGCCGCGTTGAGTCTGAATGTATCATGTTTTCGAAAAGTGAATTCTGCACTTGTTCTGACTTTATTGGTTATAGTTGGATTCGCAGTTATGAGAATTCACTCGGATGCGGGAGATGTTTCGTTGAAATATTTTGAATCAAACGTAACGACACCTGAACTTTTGGCATTTTTGCCGATAGGATTTACCTCTTTCGGCGTGCAAAATATATGTCCGCACGTATACAGAGATTTGAATGGCGACAGAAAATTAATCAGCCGCGCTTTCATAATCGGAACAATAATCCCGGCACTGGTTTATATCGTGTTTTTGTCATGCGTTTTTGAAAATATTATAACCAGAGATCCGATGTTTTTCGAAAGATTGCAGAATCATCAGGTCTCAGTCGGAGAATTGATAAAATTTTTGTGCAATTCGTCAAATAATCTATTTATGGAACTTATATTTAAAACCTTAACTTTATTTGCGATAGCAACGTCGGCAATCGGCATTGGACTAGGTCTACTGAAATCATTTCAGGAAATGTTATCTGAAAAATCGAACAATCGAACGATCGCCGCAGCAATCATTTGCTTAGTGCCGGTTCTTGTCGGAATAATAATTCCAAATGCCTTCATTATTGTGCTTTCTTTTGGAGGAATGATCGCGACGGTGTTTGTCATATTTGTTCCGCATTATTTATTGAAAGTTAGAAATCTCAATGAGCATCGTTTCGGAAATAATATTTGTTTGGCGTTCGGAATATTAATCGTGTTATGCGAACTTTCGCGATACATAATGTAGACAAACACACTGATTTAACCTTCAAAGACAGAGCTTCCTGCTTTTAAATAAAGAGTTTTGCCTTTGAAGATTTTTTAAATTTAACAGATATATTCACAATTGAGTTTTCCCCATGGACTTTACTATTCATTTTCTTTAGAATGTAGAGAGAGCGTATGGAGGCATGGTGAAAATAGCAGTTTGCGCGGGAGGCACTGGAGGACATTTATTTCCAGCCGTCGCATTAACCAAAGAACTCGAAAAAAGAGGACATGACGTTCTTCTTGTTACGGATAGGCGAGGAGCCTCGTATTGCGAAGATATCGAAAATAAGGATATCGTTTTCAGTTTAAGGTTTTCTCTTAAGAGCTTAATTTCATTTGGTTATAAAGCATTTTTGATGCTTATACATTTTTTATTCAAATGGAGGCGGGATCGTCCTGAAGTCGTCGTTGGATTTGGCGGGTTGCTTACGGTTGTTCCGATAGTTATCGCAAGAATTTATGGCGCCAAAGTTATCTTATATGAACAAAACTCCATCATCGGAAAAGCTAATCGATATTTATCCAAGCTCGCTGATCTTAAATTGTCCACATTTTCGATTGGATACGGCTGGACGGTTCAGAATCCACCTGTAAGGCCGGAATTTTTGTCAAGAAAACCGTTTAAAAGTAAATCAAAAATTAAAGTTTTGATCATAGGCGGAAGCCAGGGCGCGAGATCTTTTTCGAAAATCATTCCTGAAGCGATGAGCCGCTTACCGACAAAATTTCGAAAAGAATTGGAGATAATTCAGCAGGAGTCTTACGGCGATACAGAAGCACTCAGTCAAAGGTATTCGAAAATGGGAATAAGTTCCAAAATTGAGGAATTTATCTACGACGTCGCCGATGTTATGGAGCAGTGTCAATTGGTAATTTGCAGAGCTGGAGCGTCAACGCTGTCGGAATTGTCAGCGATAGGACGTCCTGCGATTTTGATTCCGTATCCGTTGGCAACAGATAATCATCAGTTGCTGAATGCACAAAGATATGCAGCGAAAAATGCAGCTTGGGTCATCGAAGAAAGTCCATTTGCTGCCGAAAAGTTAAAAAGAATTTTAGAGCAGATTTTTAGAAATCCTGAATTGTTAAAAAAGGCAGCTTTAAATATAATGAACGGAGCATCGGCGAATGCCTCGGAGCAATTCGCCCAAGTGATTGAACAATTAGGAGCATCAAAGTGAAAAATTTTCCTGTTAACTCGGGAATAATTCATTTCGTCGGGATTGGCGGAATTGGAATGAGTGGTATTGCCGATATTTTGGTTAATTTAGGATACAAAGTCAGCGGAAGTGATTTAAAAGAAAATTCTATGACGGAACGACTTTCTCGGAAAGGCGTAAAAATCAGAATCGGACATGAGGCCGCAAACGTGCAAGGAGCGGCTGTCGTTGTAGTGTCTTCAGCAATTTCTAAAGATAATCCCGAAATTCTGGAAGCGAGACGTTTAAAAATTCCTGTTATCAAGCGCGCTGAAATGCTATCAGAACTCATGAAAATGAAAATGTCCATAGCGGTTGCCGGAACTCACGGAAAGACAACAACGACGTCTCTTATTGCCGCGATATTGGATCAAGCGAATTTAGATCCGACCGTGGTCAACGGCGGAATCATTAATGCGTACAACAGCAATGCCCGTTTGGGTTCGGGAGATTGGATTGTCGTTGAAGCAGACGAGTCGGACGGCTCGTTTACTCGATTGATGTCGACTATTTCTGTGGTAACAAATATCGATTTTGATCATATCGATAATTTTAAGGATTTTTCGGAACTTAGTAATCTTTTTATGAAGTTCGTCGAGAATGTTCCATTTTATGGCCTCGGTGTGTTGTGCATAGATCATCCGGAAGTAGCAAAAATTGCCGCAAAAACAGTAGATCGGCGAGTCATTACTTACGGATTAAACAACTCTGCGGATGTATCTTGTGAAAATATGAAACTGACGGACCACGGCTCCGAGTTCGATGTAGTTTTTTCGCAAAATGTAGTCGATAAATATGGGGTGAACAAAACTTGGAAAGGATTTTCTTTAAATATGTTCGGAAGCCATAATGTTCAAAATGCTTTGGCTGCCATAAGTGTCGGTTTGGAGCTTCATATTTCAGAAGAGGATATAAAAGTTGCATTTGGATCGTTTATGGGAGTCCGCCGCCGCTTTACAAAAGTTGCGGAAGTCAATGGAGTTTTGATTATCGATGATTATGGGCACCATCCTGTAGAAATTACAGCAGTTTTGAAAGCTGCAAGGACTTCTTGTGAAGGAAGAGTTTTTGCAGTTATTCAACCTCATCGGTACTCACGCTTAAAAAATTTTCTGCCGGATTTTGCTAAATGTTTGGAATTGAGTGACGAGGCGTTTGTCGCACCTATTTATTCTGCTGGAGAACAGAATAATGGTGTGGATCATTTCACATTATTAAAAGTGTTGCGCGAAAACGAAGGTGTTCCAAGTGATTTCGTTCAAGACGTCGCGACGTTGAAAAATAAATTAAAGGATAGACTTCATCCCGGAGATTTTGTTATATTCCTAGGCGCTGGTGATATAACTCGTTGGGCTTACGAGTTTGCAGATTTATTAGGAAAGAAATGATTTCGTTAAAGGAACTTCCCGAAGTAAAGGGAAAATTGCATGAGAATGTGTCTTTAAGCAAAAGGTCGTTTTTTGGATCGGCAGGAAGTGCGCGTTTTTTGTTCGAACCTTTGAATATGGACGATCTAGTCTTTTTTTTGAGAAACATTCCTCAAGGTTTGAATGTTATTCCGTTGGGCGCAATGTCTAATGTGTTAGTTCGGTCAGGAGGAATCGATGGAGTCGTAATTGTTTTCGGAGAATGGTTTAAAAAAATTTACGAAAATGATGAAATTTTTGAAGTCGGTTGCGCAGTACCATGCACAAAATTATCGACGCTCGCAATGGATAGAGAGCTTGGCGGATTTGAATTTATGATGGGAATCCCTGGAACTATTGGTGGCGCATTAAAAATGAATGCGGGCTGTTTTGGTTCTTCAATATGTGATTTGCTTGTCGAATGCGAAGGTGTGACTTCCGAAGGAGAGATTAAATGGTTTAAGAAGAAGGATCTTAACGCTGGATATCGTCATACCGATATTCCTAACGATTGCATAATTACTCGAGCTTGGTTAAAGGGAACGCCAGTAAAATATTCTATTCCGAAAAAAGTGAACGAACTCATGGCGCAAAGAAGGGATTCTCAGCCGCTGGGAGCGATGACTTGTGGCTCAGTCTTTAAAAACCCAGAAGGTTTTAAGGCCTGGCAGTTAATCGAAGAAGCCGGATGTCGCGGATTGAAAATCGGAGATGCTCAGGTTTCAGAAAAGCATTGCAACTTCATTGTAAATAACGGCGAAGCAACTCCAGAAGATATAGAAAACTTGGGAGAACTGGTAATTCAAAAAGTTTTAGATAGTTGCGGCGTTCGCCTTGAGTGGGAAATAGTCCGACTCGGGACAAAATGAGGGGGCGAGGTGTTCTTTTTTTCCGTCCTAAAAAACAATTTGTTTTGGTTCTTTATGACTTTCGCTGGCGTTGGTGGAGTCTACTATTATAATAGTGACAAAATTCAAAACATTAGATTGAAAGAGTTTACCGTTCAACATATTGAATTTGATGGATACGATAGAGTTCCTGAAGTTTTATTGTTAAAATCCTCAGGCTTGAGGTATAAAAGTAGCATTTGGGCCATATCTCCCCAGGATGTAAAAAACAAATTAGAAAAAATTTCATGGATAAAAAGTGTCAGTGTGCAGAGAAAGCTGCCTGACACCTTCAGTATCAGGGTAACTGAAAGAATTCCTATTGCCATATTACAGTCAAAATATAAGTTGTACTTATTGGACATAGATGGTAAAATACTCGAGCACGATGGAATAGGAAATTTTGATAATTTACCTATTGTTGTGGGAGAGGGAGCAGAAGAAGCAGCCGGATATTTATTGTTTATTTTAAGTAAATTTCCTAAAATACGGAATCAATTGGTTGTTGCGGTGTTCATAGGAAAGCGTCGATGGAATATTCGGATAAACAAGGGGATTATTGTAAAATTACCTGAAAAAAATCTCAGCCACGCGATGAGTGTTCTTGATGAAATTTCGGATGACGAAGGATTTTTCAACGAGAACATAGAGGAAATTGATTTAAGGATGTTGGATAGGGTTATTTTAAGAATCAAAAATGGCAATTTATAGATGAAAACGGGACAAATTATCACTGTCGTAGATATCGGAAGTACAAAAGTTAGCTGTTGTATTGCAAAAATTACGGGTGATGAAAATTTCAGTATTTTGGGTGTTGGATACTGCGCTTGCACTGGCGTGAAGTCTGGAATTATATTCAACGTGAACTCCGTCAGTGAATCTATCGTCAAAGCAATAGAAGGTGCAGAAAAATCGGCAGAACTGAACGTAAAATCCGTTTTTGTCAGCGTTTCTGGGAGATACATTTCTTCAAGAATTTTAAATGCGAGACTAGATATTGGCGGGCGCATCATAAAACAAAAAGATATCGTCAATTTATTGTTTCGAGGAGTACCCTGCCATGACACAGATGAGGTTATTCACTCCATTCCGTTGGTTTTTGAAATAGATGATTTGAAATGCTTGGTCGAGCCGGTCGGCATGGTTGCAAATACTCTGAAAGCTTCACTAAGCATAGTAACAGTCCCGAAAACTCAGCTGGATAATATCGTTGTTAGCCTGTCCAAATGCTATTTGGAAGTAGCTGGAATTATCTACGGAGGATATGCATCCGGTTTATACGTTCTCGAAGGCTCTCAAAGATCAGATAATGTAATTGTTATAGATTTTGGTGGAGGAGTTACTTCCGTAAATTTTTTCTATAAAGGAACTTTCTGCCATTCTGAAGTAATTCCGTTAGGTGGACAAAATATCACAAACGATATCGCGTACGGACTGAATGTGTCAGTAGCAAACGCAGAACGATTGAAGACTTTATACGGAGCAGCGTTTGTTTCGTGGACTGATGACAAAGATATTATTATGGTTCCTGTTATCGAGGAAGACAGTTTTATTTCGCTTAAACAAATGTCCAAAAGTGAATTAAACAGAATCATACAGCCGCGTGTAGAGGAAATCCTAAAATTAGTAAAGGACCGTATTGATAATTCTCCATTTAAAAACGAATTTTCGAATGAAGTTATCATTACCGGAGGAGGCAGTTTGCTAACAGGAATTCGAGAATTCACAGCAGAATTTCTGAAAAAAAACGTAAAAATGAAAAGAATGGAAAATATTCCATACAGTTTCGGAATCCCAATTGATAATAGTTTTGCGACCTTGTTGGGAATGATTAGATCAGAAATAATTTCAGATAAGTTTTCTATTTCTAAGTCCGAAAATGAAAAACAGGAAAACAAGAATAGTTTTTGGAAAAAAATCATGAAATTAGTAGAAAACAATTTGTAATTTCATATTTTATGGTATACTTTTTTTGATTTTATGCGCATGGAGATTTTAGATGGCAGATGACGGTGTTACGACTTCAGTTTTAGTGGATACGAGTAAGCAAGGTGATTTTTTTTCTGAAAGTGCTTTTACGGATGTCGAAGGCGGTTTGAAGCCTAGAATTACCGTTATCGGAGTCGGTGGGGCTGGCGGCAATGCTGTTAACAACATGATAAAATCCGACCTAAAGGGGGTGGAATTTGTTGTTGCGAATGCTGATGCGCAGGCGTTAATGCAGTCCCTTTGCGAAAAGCGCATTCAGTTGGGGCTTGAAATTACGAAAGGTCTCGGAGCAGGCGCTCGTCCTGATATCGGAAAGGCCGCGGCGGAAGAGGCTATCGAGGAAATCGTTGCGCATATAAAAAATAGTAACATGGTATTCATTACTGCTGGTATGGGCGGAGGAACCGGAACTGGAGCCGCGCCTGTTGTCGCACGCGTTGCTAAGGAAATGGGAATTTTAACTATCGGAGTCGTTACGAAGCCGTTCCATTTTGAAGGTACGAATAGAATGCGTTTTGCTGAAAAGGGCATAGATGATCTTCAGCAGTATGTCGATACATTACTGATTATTCCGAATCAAAATTTGTTCCGAGTCGCGAATGAAAAAACAACTTTCGCCGATGCGTTTAAGATGGCGGATAACGTTTTAAGATCAGGTGTTCAGGGTGTGACGGATTTGATGGTTATGCCAGGTCTCATAAATCTCGATTTTGCAGATATAAAAACTGTTATGAGCGAGATGGGCAAGGCCATGATGGGAACCGGTGAAGCCGAAGGTGAAAAGAGGGCTATCGAAGCTGCTGAATCTGCTATTTCTAACCCGCTTTTGGATGATGTGTCCATGAAAGGAGCAAGAGGTATCCTTATAAATATCACCGGTGGATATGATATGACTTTG
>JAFQBQ010000189.1 GCA_017416635.1 Alphaproteobacteria bacterium
ATTATTCCGTCGGGAACTGTTGTGGAAATTCCGTTTGGCAAGGGAAATCGTTCAATATTGGGCTTGGTTGTATCTGATGAAGCCGCAACGGACAAAGAGCTAAAAAAAATAGAGAAGATTTTTCCGTATAACATCGGAGAAAATTACATAAAGTTTCTTAATTGGGTGTCTGCTTACACTTTAATTCCGAAAGGAATGATTCTCAAAATGTTGCTTGCGGAAAAAAGTGTTTTCAAAGAAAGAAAAATTAAAAAAGAAACCGATTTGCTGAATCAGCATTCTGATGGACTTGAAATAGAATTAAATGACGAGCAACAAAACGCTTTTCAGGCGATTAATCAGAATGGGAATCGTCCGTTTTTGCTGCGGGGCGTTACAGGTTCGGGCAAAACTGAAATTTATCTGAAAAAAGTTCAAGAAGTGCTGCGAGAAGGAAAACAGGCACTGATTTTATTTCCTGAAATTATTTTAACGAAGCAGTTTGTTCAAAGAATAGAAAAATATTTAGGCGTTGCGCCTATGGTTTGGCATTATACAGCAAAACATCGAAGAATTATTTGGGAGACGGCGCAATCGGGAAAGTCGTGTGTGGTTATCGGAACGCGTTCAGCGTTGTTTGTCCCGTTTAAAAATTTGGGAATTATCGTTGTCGATGAAGAACATGATTCATTATACAAACAGGAAGAGCAGGAATTTTATAACGCTAGAGATATGGCGGTGGTTTTGGCGAATATAATGAACATTCCGATAATATTGTCTTCGGCAACTCCATCTTTAGAAAGTTATTTAAATGCCAAAGTCGGTAAGTACGGATATTTTTCTGTCCAAAAGCGTTTCGGAGTTTCGCGCCTGCCCGATATACATCTAGTGGACATGAAACTTGATAAGTTCGACGGAGCAATATCAATTACATTGTATAAAGAAATAAGTCGGCGTTTGGACAGACACGAGCAAGTGCTTTTATATCTAAATCGCCGCGGATATTCTCCGATAACATTATGCAAAAGTTGCGGAGAAAAAATCGCTTGTCCGAATTGCACGTCCTGGATGGTGTTTCATCAGCACGAAAATAAATTGATTTGTCATTATTGCGGATACCAAATTGATGTTCCCGATAAATGTTTCAGTTGTCACGCCGAAGATTCTCTAATTCACTTCGGATTTGGCGTGGAGAAACTTCAGGAAGAAGTTAAACGAAAATTTCCGCAAGCGCGAACAATTATCGCGTCGTCTGATACTTTCGCTTCTGAAAAAGACGTTAATGAGCTGCTGCCGAAAATCGCAAATAATGAAGTCGATATAATAATCGGCACGCAAATTTTTACAAAAGGACATCATTTCCCGAATATTACGTTAGTTGGAATTATTGATGGAGATTTCAGCCTTCAAAATAATGACTTAAGAGCAGCAGAGCGAACTTTTCAGTTAATCAGTCAGGTGGCTGGTAGGGCAGGGCGCGCTGAAAAATCCGGAGAGATTTTTATTCAGACTTTTAAGACTGATAATCTACTGTTCGAAACGATTCGAGAGCAAGCCTTCGATAAATTCATGGATATGGAAATTGAAAATCGCAAATCAAAAAAATTGCCGCCGTTTTCGAAATTCGTATCGTTAATTATTTCCGGGACAAATAAAGCATTAACAGAAGCTATCGCTAAAAAAATCAGATACAGTTGTCCTCGCAATATTACAATTTTCGGACCGGCGCCGGCTCCGATTTTTTTATTGAGAGGAAGATATCGCTGGCGCATTTTGTTAAAATCTCTTAAAAAGAATTTATTAAATGCTGAAATTATCAATTGGCTCGCCTCAGTAAAAATTCCGCGCGATATAAAAATTCAAATCGACGTAGATCCGCTAAATTTTTTATAAAATTAACTTCTTGTAAATTTATTTATATTAAAGTTCATCATGTATAGCAGAGAATATTCTCTGTTTTGAGTATATAAGTATAGGTGTTAGAATGGTAGAAAGTACTCAGCATGTATTAGACAGGGTCCGGCCACCGCGAGTGCAAATCACTTATGATGTGGAAATCGGAAATGCTATAGTCAAAAAGGAGCTTCCGTTTGTGTTCGGAGTTGTTGCCGATTTATCTGGAATGCCCGTCGATCCTCTACCACCAATCAAATTGAGAAAATTTGTTGAAGTTGATCGGGATAATCTTCCTGAATTTATGGTATCGATAAATCCTCGTTTGGCAGTTCAAGTTGCGAATAAATTGAATGATGGAGAGGACTTTCTTAATGCTGAATTATTTTTCAAGCATATGGATGATTTCGAGCCAATCAGTATCGCTAAGCAAGTACCTAAACTTAATTCTATTTATAAAGCGAGAGTTAAATTAAATGATATTGCCGTAAAAATGGAAGGCAATGACCCTCTGCAAGGGTATTTGAAAGAAATTATCGAAGATGAAAAACTGAAAGCTCTTTTAAAGAGCCAAGTCGAGGCAGTATTAAAAGCGAATAAGCAGACAATAACGGCGGATTTCGCGACTTCGACAGA
>JAFQBQ010000190.1 GCA_017416635.1 Alphaproteobacteria bacterium
ACCACTTGGCTACACCCCAAAAGTGAGCATACTATACGCTGAAATTATACCCGTTGCAACAAAAAGAAAAAATAAACTGCTTTTTTCAAAAAATACTGTTAGACTATTGTCACTGTTTTGGAGTTAATTCAATGGCATCTTTACCTCTCGATGAAGATTCATTGTCGGATTACGTTTCAGGCGTGAAAAAAATTCCGATGTTGTCTGAAGACAAGGAATTCGAATTAGCGATGCGCTGGAAAGAAAAAAAAGATCAGAAAGCGCTCGATGAAATAGTTGCAGCTCATTTGAAGTTGGTGGTAAAAATCGCGAAAGGCTATTCGGGATACGGATTGTCGATAATGGATTTAATCGCCGAAGGGAATTTGGGAATCATGCACGCCGTCCAACATTTTGATCCGTCCGTTGGGTATCGTTTCTCAACTTACGCCGCATGGTGGATAAAATCTAAAATACAAGAATTCGTTTATAATTCCTGGTCGATTGTCAGGCTCAGCACTTCCAAGAATAATCGCAAACTATTCTTCGGATTGAACAAAATAAAAAAGATGCTGGGAATAACTTCCGATACTGACGCTGATATGAAAGCGATCGCTGAAAAAATGCAGGTGCCGGTGGAGGATGTGAAATTGGCGAATACGCGTCTAACTCACAAAGATTTTTCTTCAAATACTCCAGTTGGAGACGAAGGGGATTCGTCATGGCAGGATTTTCTCATGGATTCTTCGCAATCCCAAAGAAGCGTTATCGAAGATCGCCAAGAATACTTGTACAGAAAAAAAATATTGCACGATGCTCTGAATACTTTAACAAAGCGCGAGTATGATATCGTTCGTATGTACAGGTTGCAAAATCCAACGAAAAGTTTGCGAGAAATTGCAGATATAATGAATCTATCAGCGGAAAGAGTTCGGCAAATCGAGAAAACCGCCTTTTTAAAAATACAAGACTACGTAAGAGCGACCAATTGGGAGACTCAAAACACGAAAGTTTAAATTCAACTGAATTACTTCGCGTCATTACGAGAAATATGATGTTGTGTAGATGTGTTTTTTCAAAAATTGATTGCCGTGTCGTTCTGCTCCTTACAATAATAAGTGTATTTGTTTGTTGTTTCTTTCCATAAACTTATTTCAAAAATTTTTAGTTGTTAGCTTTGTGTTAATAAAGAATTGCGACAATCGCTCATACGATGAAGCAATTGTGACTTACATCGCAAGTTTCGTCTAAATAAAATGATATGGCACTTTTTAAATAATGTCATATGGAGGGAAAATGAAGAAGTGTGTGGTTTGTAGAATAGCGTTGTGTTTTTTGAGTGGTAGTTTTGCTTGTAGTGATGCATTTGCAGAGAGTTACAGTCTTACAGATTTTCTTTTCGGTAAACAAACGGTGGATGAAAGAAAATCTGAGGAGTCTCAAGGCAGAATTAATCAGAAGTGGGGGCAAAGGCAGCAGATTCAGAATGTAGAGGAAGCTGAAGATGATCTGGAAGAAAATCTTGTAGAGCATCGTGCAAACCGTCATGCAGAAAATAAAACTGAAGAGCCGCAACCGGAACCGAAAAGTATTCCGGAAATCTCTCAAGATGCATCAATAAACGAGCCTATAGAAATAAATGAGAAAGAGATTTACGTTAGTCCGTCAATGAAAGTTAACTCTGTCAATGAGTTGCTGGAAACAGTTACACAAAATATAAAATGTATCGAAAAAGGTAGAATGTCGGACAGCGATCGAAGCAATTTACAAAAGGAAAACGAACTGATCGCGAAAAATATCGAACAATTCCAGAATACACAATCAATATATGGTAGAGTGCATTTGTTCGAAGTTATTTTGAAGTCATACAATATAATAAATGAAATTCCTGTACGCTTTCTTATGGATATAAGTAAAGATGACATAAGCAAAGTGCAAATAACGTTGCTGGCGGATAGTTTGAAAGCAAACCAAGAAAATCTCGCGAAAGATTTTAAAACTGCTCTTAGCGAACAGGATAATAACAAGATATCTGAATTAATTGGAATTGATGTTTTACAGAATTTAAATACGTTTGCGGCATCACTTCTTGAAAAGGTAAAAAGTATTCCGACCGAGTTATTGGATAATAATGCCGGGAAACGTGTAGAAGAGATTGTTAAGGTTTTCAATACGCAAATTGGAGGAGATTTTGCTGAAAAACAAAGCGTTATGTTAAATATGTTTAATGCATATAATGCTCTTAAGGAAATTTCATTCAGGCTTTGCAGAATTGATAATGAAATAATCAAAAATTTAGCGATTAAAATAACTGAAGATTTGTTTATGAAAATCAAAAGTGATTTGAATATCATGAAAAGAGCCAATTATTCAGTAAATGCTGATGAAGATGTGATAGCGCTTGCCGCTAGAAATATTCAAAAATTGGAGGCAATGCTGTTCGGCGGACAAATGGCCTCCGGCACTTCTGTAGACAGCCGCATAGAAAAATTCAAAAAAACCGATTTAATAAATGGGAAGAAAGAAATTCTCAAAGAAGTCGTTGGGCAATTTAATAAAACCGCGAAGTATTGTAACGAAGCTTTGGCGTTGCTTCAGTCGAAAGGTAAAACAGGTGAAAATGTCGGAGATATCGCATTAATATCTGAAGATATCGACAAGATTTTTGCAAAAATCAGCGAGTACGATAAACCTTATGCAACGTCATCAAATAATTTCGAATCTCAGGAAAGCAGCGATGACGCAACAATCGAACAGGTTCAGGAAGAAAAAATTAGTGAAGGAGTTTCTGTAGATCCACAGCTCAAAAAAGCTCCAGCGGAGACAATGACGATAACGCCTGAGAAAACATCGAAATTTTCCGAGGTTCAAGGAGATTCCATTAACATTGGAGATTTAGAAAGTGCTGAAGACGAAGAAACAGAAAATGCCGAAGATGAAGAGGCGAAAAATATTGAAGAAGAGTTAGCAGAAATTGCAGAGTCTTCGAACGAGGAAGAGTAAAATCCATCTTGGATTCAGCTCTTTCTATAAAAGTTTTTCGGTATAACTATTTTTAGCGCGCTTTTGCAAGACCAATAATTAAAAATAACCAAAAAGAAGTTGTGATTTCCCCATTACAATCCTACATATGATAATGTAATATCTTGGATATTAATTCAAATCAATTGAAGAATGCAATGGAGATAAAAATTGGCTGAATCCGTGAATAAAGAGAAAAATAGCAGAACGCCCGAGTTCGTTTTTAAAAGAAACGGTACAAAAGTAAAGTTTGATTCCGAGAAAATCGTAAATGCGATTAAAGCTGCAGGAGTAGAGACGGGAGAGTTTGATGAAGATGATGCCCGTCATCTTACTTTTGAAGTAATAAAAGTTTTAAAGCATCGATTCGATCGAAATATTCCCGATATTGAAGAAATTCAGGATATCGTCGAGCAAGTTTTAATTAACGCCAATTATTTTCAAACTGCGAAAGCCTATATTCTGTATCGAGAAAGAAGAGGTGAAGCTCGTAGAGATAAGAAAAACATGGTCGACGTCGTTAAGTCCATAAACGAATATTTGGATAGACTGGACTGGCGAGTAAATGCCAACGCGAATCAAGGATATTCTCTTGGCGGGATGATTCTTAATATTTCCGGGAAGATGGTCGCTAATTTTTGGCTGAATAAAGTTTATCCGCCTTCCATTTCTGAAGCCCATAGAAATGGTGACTTTCATATTCATGATTTGGATATGTTAAGCGGATATTGTGCGGGATGGTCGCTACGAACATTGTTGAATGAAGGCTTTAACGGAGTTCCGGGCAAAGCAGAAGCATATCCTCCAAAGCATTTAAGCAGCGCGCTTGGGCAAATGGTGAACTTCCTCGGTACTTTGCAAAATGAATGGGCAGGTGCTCAGGCATTTAGTTCGTTTGATACATATCTTGCTCCGTTCATTAAGGTAGATAACCTTGAATACGATGAGGTTAAACAAAATCTTCAGGAATTTATTTACAATTTGAATGTTCCATCCAGATGGGGAACGCAAACTCCGTTTACTAATTTGACTTTCGATTGGGTGTGCCCAGATGACCTAAAAAATAAAGTTCCGTTAGTTGGCGGTAAGGAAGTCGATTTTACGTACGGCGATCTTCAAAATGAAATGGACATGATTAATCGCGCATTCATGGAGATAATGTCGGAAGGCGATAGCAAGGGGCGCGTATTTACATTCCCAATTCCAACTTACAACATTACAAAAAGTTTCAATTGGGACACTCCAAACGCAGATTTGTTGTTCGGTATGACCGCGAAGTACGGATTGCCGTATTTCCAGAATTACGTAAATTCGGACTTGGATCCTGCGTCGATTCGCTCTATGTGCTGCCGTTTGCAGTTAGATTTAAGAGAGCTTTTGAAAAGAGGCAATAGTCTATTCGGTTCAGCGGAGCAAACGGGATCGATAGGTGTCGTCACCATTAACTGCGCTCGTCTGGGTTATGTATATAAAGGCAACGAAGAAGCATTGGTCGCGAGATTGTTTGAATTGATGGATTACGCGAAGAAGAGTTTAGAAATCAAACGGAAGGTTATTCAGCAATATATGGACAGCGGGTTGTTTCCGTTTACGAAGAGATATCTCGGTCGTTTAAGGAATCATTTTTCGACAATCGGCGTCAATGGTATCAACGAAATGATTCGAAATTTCACGGATGACCGTCACGATATCACCACAGAGTATGGTCAGCAAATGGCTCTGCGAATTTTGGATAGAGCGAGAGAAAAATTGTTGGAGTTCCAAAGCGAAACAGGCAATATGTATAATCTTGAAGCTACTCCGGGAGAAGGCGCAACTTATCGTTTCGCAAAAGAAGATAAGAAACGTTATCCTGATATCCTCCAAGCTGGAACTGAAAAGAAGAATTACTACACAAACTCAAGTCAGTTGCCAGTTGGTTTCGGAAAAGATGCTTTTGAAGCTCTGAAGTTGCAAGATGATTTACAGCGCAAGTATACTGGCGGAACGGTTTTTCATTTATATATGAGTGAAAAAATTTCAAGTCCGGAAGTTTGCAAAAAGCTAGTGAAAAAAGTCGTCGAAAATTTTAAGTTGCCGTATTTTTCGATAACTCCGACATTTTCTATTTGTCCAGTTCACGGGTATTTATCCGGCGAGCAAAAGTTCTGTCCAAAATGCGATGCAGAAATAGTCGCAAGAAAAAAAGCAGAAATGAAAAAACAGGAACAGATGGGATAAGTTTTCGGTAATCTAAAAGAGAATGCTTTCGCGAAAGGAAAAAATGTTTTATCTGAAAAAAAGAATAGAAATAAGCGCGGCGCATTCTCTGATGCTGGATTACAAAACCAAATGCGAACGCCTGCACGGACATAACTGGAACATAATCGTTTACTGCAAGAGTGAAACGCTCGATGAAAACGGCATGGTCGTCGATTTTACTCATATCAAGAAAAAAATCGTAGATCAGCTTGATCACCAAAATCTGAACGAAGTTCTGTCAGAAATAAATCCAACTTCAGAAAATATCGCTAAATGGATCTGTGAACAAATTCCTCATTGCTACAAAGTAACCGTACAAGAAACCGCCGACAACGAAGTGAGTTATGAGAAAGATACGTTATAGGTCATAGGTTGTTATGAGTTCAGAGTTAAAAATTACCGTTCTTACTGAAGATAGTGCAAAAATGAACAGTCACACGCTGGCGGAGCATGGTTTATCGTTATACCTCGAGTGCGATAACTTGAAGTTGCTTTTCGATTTGGGCGACACAGATGTGTATTTGAAAAACGCGGCTAAAATGGGAATAGATTTACAGTCTATCGACTTTATCGCTTTTTCGCATAATCATTACGACCATGTTGGCGGATTAAAATATTTTCCAACTCCGAGCAAAAAGATAAAATTAGTTGCGCAAAAATGTGCTTTTTATCCGCGCGTAAATTATCAGAATGACCTTTCCCGCAAAGAAATAACCGAAAATTTTGAAATAGTATCGACTGATGCCGGAACTTTTGAGCTGAGCGAAAATTTAATTTTTCTCGGACAAATTCCAAGATTAAATGATTTCGAAGGGAAAAAAAATTTCGGAAAGATGGTGCTTCCGTCCGGAGAGTTGGCCGATGATTTTTGCGAAGAAGATTCTGCCTTGATATATAAGGCGAAAGATGGAATCGTCGTAATAACAGGCTGCTCGCATTCCGGCATTTGCAATATAATTCAATACGGCGTTGAAATTGCGAAGAAAAAATGGGGTATTTCGCAAGTAAAAACGATTCTCGGCGGCTTGCATCTTGTACATGCAAATGAAGAATTATTAACTAACACTATGAATTTCTTGAAGAATAAAGAAATAACTGAAGTTTATCCTTGTCATTGCACCGATTTATACGCAAAAATTGCGATGGCTTGCCGCGACTTAAAAGTTCATGAAGTTAGTACGGGAACAGTTATAAATTTTTAAGCATATTCAATTTGATATGAAGTTATTGCATTTGAAACAATTGTGTTTTTTGCCGCTTCTTTTGGGAGTGTGTTTTTATGCGTTTTGCGAAGGGTTTATAAGAGCGAAGGGACTAGCAGCTTTGCTCGCGTTCGCGTTGGTTGCATATGCTCATCTCAGAATTATTCCAAAAAATAAAATCTACAATTTCATAACTGCATTAGCGTTTGTTGGCCTTATATGGCTGCTCATAACGCATGCTATGCCGGGATTCGCCAATCCGATAATTTTCGATCACGTGCAAGTGTCGCAAATGTCTTCGTATTACTCCATGAGAATCAATTTCGACAAAGTTATTCCTGCGCTTATAATATTCACGTTTTGGATTCATAGTAATTTTAAATGGAGTTTGTTATCCTATCAAATAAAAGTAACCGCAGCTGTCTCGACGGCATGTATCGCTTGCATTTTATTTCCGGCAGTGTTGAGCGGATTCGTAAAATTTGATCCGAAAATTCCAAATATAACTACGGTATGGGCGTTGAATAACTTATTTTGCGTTTGCTTCAGCGAAGAAGTCATTTTTCGTTTGTACGTGCAAAGCAAAGTCGAGCAATTTGTAAGAAATCCTTTTGCTTCGATTTTGATTGCTTCCGCAATATTTGGTTACTATCACTATTACATGCACAGCGGAATGATTATGGCAATTTTAGCTGCCGTTTGCGGAATATTTTACGGATATGCGTTTTCCAAAACGAATCGCAGTGTCATCTGTGCAATTCTCGTTCATTTTTCACTAAATCTGTGCCACTTTTTGTTGTTTACTTATCCGCATGTTATGAGAAATTAAGAGTGCATAATAAGCTTCAGTTGCAACTTCTCAGAGATTTATATAAATTACAATTATAGAATTTGGAGCGTGAAATGAATATAAGTTCTTTTTATCCTTTGATTGCGTATTTGGCGGGATCGATTCCGTTTGGATTGATTTTTTCAAAATTGTTTGGAAAAGGCGATATACGGAAGAAAGGCTCGGGCAACATCGGCGCAACAAATGTTTTGAGAACGCAGGGCAAGCTGCTCGGATTGCTTACTTTGATTTTTGATTTTTCCAAAGCGTTTTTGCCGTGTTATTTTTTGCATTCAGAAAGTGAAATATGTAATCTTTTGGTAATGGTCGCTCCTGTCGTGGGACACATGTTTCCAATTTGGTTGAAGTTCAAAGGCGGAAAAGGTGTTGCATCTTTTCTCGGAATTCTCGCCGCTATAAATATTTGGGTTCTGCTCGCTACTGTGGTAATTTGGCTTTCGCTTTTCGCGGTAACCAGAATATCTTCTGTTTCTTGTTTAACCGCTTCGGCGTGCAGTTTGATTTTGTATAAAGAATTTTTCCTGCTGGATTATCCCGAATATCTACATCAGTTTTTCGCTTTAGCGTTTTTGGTAGTACTTATCATCATCGCGCACAGAAGTAATTTAAAAAGATTATGGGAAGGAACCGAAAAGCCTATTAAATAATAAGAGGTTAGCGTGGGCATTATTTCAGACAAAGAAAAGTTTGCAAGATTGAGGCTTTCCAGAACGGAATTAATTGGCGCGCGCGGATTTTGGAACCTGATAAGAAAATACGGTTCAGCGGAAAACGCGATAGAAGCTGTTTCTGACAAATATCAAATTTGCTCTTTGGATGACATTTATCAAGAATTGGATAAAACAAAAGCGTTGGGCGCGAATTTAATTTTTTTTGAGGATGAAGATTATCCGC
>JAFQBQ010000191.1 GCA_017416635.1 Alphaproteobacteria bacterium
GGTTATTATTCGCAACGTTATCAGGTCGAAGAGCCCTTCTCTTCTTAGCTACATATACTGTCTGCGGGGTTGAATTATGTTCAGGAAAAAATACAGCGTATCCCAACATTTCCCAAGGTATTTGCTGATTAACAAATGGATCAACTGCTCCTGCGGGTAATTCATTAGCATTGCTTCGTAAGAAGGCAGCGAATTGTTCTGTGTTGAGAAATGACGCTGGCAAAATTCTGCCTCCTATGTTTAATTTTAACTCAAAAACATCTCCATTTGCATGATTAATATTGAAGCTCAATATTCCGCAAATAATCAATTTTTTAATGCACTCTCTCATCTTATGTTCCAACCTATCTAACACAACAAATGCTACCAGAGATTTGTTAATTTATCGTTAAGTTTGCTAAGTGCGTCTTAAATCGCAATTCTCACTTTTCCGTTTTTTGGAACGACCGCTCCTCGGATGGGAGTAGGAATGCTAACCTCGCCTTGTAAGCTTTGATATAACAGCGAAAAACGGCATTTTTGGGCGTTCTCTGTAAAGTTTTGACGAGAAGTCGCAGTTGTGAATTTCTTTGTATTTCAATATGTTACTGGTTGCGTTTTAAGTACCATCCGGTAACCAAAAAATTCGACGAACTTTTTAGAGATAATTTTATGCAGAATCAAAGAAAATCCTCTAATTTGAGCGGAAATTGCATTTTTCTCTCTAACCCCTTACTTAGAGAATTTTGGGCTTTTAGAGAGAGATTTTGGAGAAAATGGGCATTTAGAGATTGATTCAAATGTACACTGAACTTGATGCAAACTAATGATAACCCCAACGTATATCCCAGAGCCCGTCGTGTGATATGGCTAAATTATTCTTAAATATCAATGGGTTACGAATTAATGGTGGACATTGCAGGGACCGAACCTGCGGCCCCCACCGCGTGAAGGTGATGCTCTACCGCTGAGCTAAATGTCCAATCTTGCAAAAGGAAATGGTGGAGCCAAAGGGAGTCGAACCCTTGACCTCTACAATGCCATTGTAGCGCTCTACCAACTGAGCTATGACCCCGAACCATCCGAATATTGATACATTATTTTATATTTTTCAAGAGATATTTTTAGAATTATTCATGCCACAAATTAAAAACAGAATTCGAACAATAGGGAGAGGAGAAAGGTCGAGTAATCTGCTAAGTTAATCTAACTAATTTATATTAAAAGGAGATTACTCGATGCATGAAGAATACACTGAAAAGGCGAATAAGTACAAACAATTATCAGCGGAGGAACGCGGAAAAATTGAAGCATGTTGTGCGCTTGGTTGCTCGATTTCGAAGATAGCAGGCTTAATAAATCGTTCAAATCAACGATTAGTGAAGAAATTAAGCACGGAAAATACAATGGCAGATACATCGCCCACATAGCACAAAACAGAGCGAAGAAGCGGCGAAGCGAATCGAATCGTACAAACACTCGAAATGGAGGAACTCAGAGCTTTTATATTTCATTGCAAATCACCTAAAAATGAAATGGTCGCCGGAAATTATCTCGCACGCGTTGAGCGAAAACGGCATAAAATTCAGTCACACAAGCATTTATGCTGTTATTAAAAAGCATCGCCCCGAGTGGCGGAAATTGCTCATACATCAAGGGAAGAAGCTAAAGCATAAAGCCTCTGTCGGCAAAATTATAAATCGCGCAAGCATTGAAAAACGGCCGAAAATCGTAGATTCTCGCAAGCGATTTGGAAATTGGGAAGCTGACACGGTAGTTTCATGCAGAGGCGGAAAGTCCTGCCTAGCAGTGTTTGTCGAGCGAAGATCGCGACTTTATCGTCTTGCAAAAATGAAGGATAAAAGCGCAGGAAAAATGCTGACCGCGACCATCAGAACATTAAAAAATCAAGGAGTAAAAACAATGACTTATGACAACGGTACCGAAAATGCAAATCACGGATTCGCGAATAGCATATTGAATTGCAAGAGCTTTTTCTGTAACGGTTATCGCAGCTGGGAGAAGAGCTCCATCGAAAATCGAAACAAAATTTTGAGACAATTTTTCCCGAAAGGCAGCAACTTCGACTTGATTTCCGAAGGCGAAATCCATAAAGTTCAAAAAGCAATTAACGACAGACCGATGAAAGCCCTAAATTGCCACTCTCCTGCAGGTGTTTTCGCCCTGCTCCGTTCGGGTTATTAGTTTAATGTGCTCTTTATTTGGCTTTTCTATTATTTATTTAGCAATAGTTACCAAATATTAACACTTTTGACATACGATACTAATAAGATTGTTTAAATAGGAGAAACAAGCGATGGCGATATTAAGTATATTTTTGTCGATTTCATTTTTGATGTTCCTTGCTTATCGTGGATTTTCTGTATTGGTATTATCTCCAATGTTGGCGTTGTTCGCTGTTTTTCTCAGCGGA
>JAFQBQ010000192.1 GCA_017416635.1 Alphaproteobacteria bacterium
TACGAGGGAACTCGGGTTCGGAAAAGAGGTTAAGCGCAGAATTTTGATCGGAACTTATGTGCTTTCGGCAGGATATTTTGATGCATATTATATGAAGGCACTGAAAGTTCAGAAATTGATCAGACAGGATTTCCGTCAAGCGTTCGAAAAAGTAGATTTGTTACTGACTCCGGCGACTCCGAGCAGCGCGTTCAGTTTAGAAAACGAGCCAAAAGATCCTGTGACGATGTATTTGAACGATGTTTTCACAGTTACGGCAAATATCGCGGGAATTCCGGGATTGTCTGTTCCAATTGATTTGGATCGCGACGGCAAGCCGTTGGGACTGCAGTTGCTTGCGCCGCATTTTATGGAAGAAAAATTGATTCAGGCAGGTAGTGTTTTGGAAAGCGCAGCTAAGTTTCCATCTTTGAAGGAGATCGCATAATGTATATCGAAACAGAAAAAGGGCAGTGGGAAGTTGTCATCGGATTGGAAATTCATGCGCAGGTAATTTCTGAATCAAAGTTGTTTTCAAGCGCGTCGACAAAGTTCGGAGCAGAGCCAAATGCGAATGTTTCGTTCGTGGATGCTGCGCTTCCAGGCGTTCTGCCGGTGTTGAATTCATTTTGCGTAGATCAAGCTATAAGAACGGGATTAGGTTTGAATGCGCAAATAAATAAAGTGTCATCGTTCGACCGTAAGAATTATTTTTATGCGGATTTGCCGCAGGGATATCAGATTTCGCAGTTCTTTCATCCGATAGTTAGCGGAGGATACATCGATTTAAAAAATTCTGAAGGCGAAGTTCGCAGAATTAATATTGAAAGAATCCATATCGAGCAGGATGCCGGAAAAAGCATTCATGACCAGAGCCCGACAAAGTCGTTTATCGATTTAAATCGTTCTGGCGTTGCGTTGATGGAAATCGTTACCAAGCCTGATATGCGAAGCGCGGAAGAGGCGGCGATGTTCTTGCAGAAACTGCGTTCTATTTTGCGTTACCTCAAAACTTGTGACGGAAATATGGACGAAGGAAGCATGCGCGCGGACGTCAACGTTTCGGTTCATCGTCCAGGAACGCCGTACGGAACCAGAGCCGAGGTCAAGAATGTGAATTCCATTAAATTTTTGGCGACCGCGGTTAATTATGAGGTCGAAAGACAGATCGATATTTTGGAGAATGGCGGCGAGGTCGATCAGGAAACCAGATTGTTCGACAGCGCAAAGGGAATTACCAGAACGATGCGTTCGAAGGAAGATGCGCAGGATTATCGTTATTTCCCAGAACCGGATTTGCCTCCGTTGGTTTTGACGCAAGAACGAATCGATAATTTAAAAAAGACGATTCCGGAACTGCCGGATGCAAAGTCGGCGAGACTGCAGAAAGATTACGGTTTGCCGCAGTACGATGCAGATTTAATTTCTTCGGAAATGGAAATCGCGAATTTTTATGAAGATGCATTGGCTGCAACAGGCTCAAATGGACCAGAAACAGCAAAGTTGATTTCGAATTGGTTGCTCGGAGAGTTGTTTGCTCTTCTAAATAAAAACAGTGTAGGTATTACCGAAAGCAAAGTTTCGGCAAAAATGCTTGCAGAATTGGTGAAATTAATCGTGACAAATGTGATTTCCGGAAAAATCGCGAAAGAAGTTTTGGAAGAAATGTGGAATTCGCAAAAATCAGCGAATGATATTGTCGAAGAGAAAGGATTGAAGCAGATTACTTCAACGGATGCAATTAAAGCGGCTCTCGAAGAGGTGTTGGCTGAAAATCCGGATAAAGTAGAAGAGTATCGCGGCGGCAAGGAAAAATTGTTCGGATTTTTCATTGGGCAGGCGATGAAAAAGACTCAAGGAAAAGCAAATCCAAAAATGTTAAACGATATTTTAAAAGAATTGCTCCAAGGTTAACGAAAAATTCATAAATGTTTTGGATAATGGGCGCAGAAGTAAGGAGTTTATATTATGAGCGAAGATGAAAGCAAGCGGGGACTCTTAGTAGATATTGCGATATTTGCAGTGGTTGTTGGGCTCGGCCTGCTTGCGGTGTGGGTAACTGGAAATTGGGATCGCATGATGAAAATATTGATGAGTTTAGATAGAGAGTTCATAAAGCTTTGGCAAACCATATGTCAGAATATTGAGGACGTAGCGAACATAGTAGACTCAGTGAATAGATGAAATTTTTTTTGCTAATATCTATCGTTTGTGTAGGGTTAGCTTTTTTTTCAGGTATTTCGTTATCAGCAAAAGCGTTTGGTGAGGTGCATTCCTGCGCGCTTTGGGAGTTTTTGTCTGTATTAGTTCTTGGATGCATAGCATTCAAGGCAATTAGTGTTGTTTGCAATAAATTAGCGAAAATTTTTATTTGGCGTCCTGATGTGAAAAAAGGTTTGGAGTATCTCCAAGAGGCGTTTTCTGGAATGCTGGTAAAAAATCACTATGCTGCAGAAAAAGCTTTATTAAAAGCGAAAAAACACTTAGGCGAAGTCCCTCTAGTTTCTTGGTTAGAAGGGCAGTTAAGTCTTATCAATAATGATATGTTCAAAGCTAAATCGATTTTTTTCAGTTTAAGCTCTCGCGAAACAAAAACTGCATTGGGTGCGTACAGTTTATCTCAACTATCATTGCAAAACGGATCGGCTGCGGAAGCCATATCATCTTTAGAAGCTACTCTGCAAGTGTATCCTTCATCGCAGGAAATTATCAAGAAAATCATTTCGTTAGGAATCAAGTCGAATAATTTCGATATAGCATTGAAATATTTGAAAGATTACGAGGGAAAGAACAAAGATAAGATAAAAAGCATAATTTATTATGAAAAGTGGAAGCAGTTGTCGATAGGCGATGATTTGAAAAAAGCATATGAAGCCTCGCGCGAAATTGTTTCGGTCGCTTTAAGCTATGCTGATTGGTTGTCTCAAAATGGAGATGGTTCGGCGGCAGATAAAGTTTTGCTTAGGTCATTTGAAGAAGTCAGTTATCCAGAGATTTTGCGAAAATATTTATACCGGGAGCCGACAGAAGAATTAAAACGCGCGAAAAAGGCGTTAAAACGATTCGAAAATTCTTGGATTGCGCAATATGAAGCTGCTCGGATTTTTGTAAAGCATGAGTTGTATGAAGATGCTTTTGAACACGCGATTCAGGCATATTCAGCCGCACCGTATACTTTTGTTGCGGACGTTTTATTGGATTGTAGTGCGCAAATCGACGACAAAGATATTTCCCTTGATCTTTCAAAGGCGAAAAGAGCAAATTTCATTTGGAAATGTTCTTGCTGCCATCACGAATATGAGGATTGGTTTGCACTGTGTCCAAATTGCGAAGAAATCGCAACTTTAGAATACGAAGAAAAATTTTGCGAAACAGCATTAATTACAACTTCTCAAGCATCTGTTGAATAAGTTTACAGTGCTTTTGTTTTAATTTTATATAAAAGGAATATCTATTAGCGCTTTGTTATTTAAAGCATTTTCAAAAAGTTATTGAAATCTTAAAATTTATTGATAAATTAAAATTGTTCGAGCGAGGACGATTTTGGTTCAACAAAATAGTTCAGCTATTTCACGCGGATCTGCGCAGGGATCGATAAGCATTTATTCGCCGAATGTTTTTCAACACTTAAAATAGGAGATAATATGTTGAATTTGTTGAAACATTGGGTTTCGCAACCCAAAGGAAGCGTTGTTTCATGGCACGGTGCTGATCCTGTCGATACTGCAAGTAATTATTATTCTTTGGTTTCGGAGGGATTTTTAAAAAATGTCTTTGTATACAGAGCGATAAGCCTGATTTCTAACAGCATCGCGTCAATTCCGATGTCTGTAAGAAATTCGGATTCATCCAAAAATGAATATCTTAGTCGATTGATAAACCGACCAAATTCCTATCAAGGGCACAGCGCATTCATGACGTATGTAATTAATTACTTGCTGCTCGCGGGGAACGTTTTTGTGCATTTCAATGGAAAAGAGTTGCACTGTTTGCGGCCTGATAGAGTAAAAATTCTACCAAATCGCGAAAAAACAGACGTTGCAGAATACGAATATGCCGTCGACGCGGTAAAAATCAAATTGAAAAGAGAAAATATTGTTCATTTAAAATTATTCAATCCTCTCGATGATTGGTATGGATTTGCTCCGATAAAAGCTGCAATTCGAGCAACAGAACAGTACAATGAAATGTCAAAACACAATTTGAGCATTCTGAAAAACGGTGGAAGACCTTCCGGCTGTCTGATGGTGAAAGGAGCGAAAAATTTAACAGACGAACAGAAAATACAGCTGCGAGATCAATTGCGTAACGCGTACAGCGGCACGAGTAACGCTGGGAAAATGATGGTTCTCGAGGGCGATTTTGAGTGGAAGGAAATGGGGCTGTCTCCAAAAGATATGGATTTTATTACGGCTCGCAATTCAACTGCTCGTGAAATTGTTCAGGCTTTCGGAGTGCCGCCGATTTTAGTTGGAATTCGAGGAGATTCTTCATTCAGCAACTACAAAGAGGCGAGGCTGCATTTTTGGGAGGACACTATTCTTCCGCTGGCAGAGTTTATCAGGATTGAGCTAACTCATTGGATTAATTGCAGATTTATTCAATCTGCCGAAATTATTTTCAATCTTGATGCTATACCGGCTCTGGCTTCAAAACGTGAAATTTTGTGGGATCGAATTTCATCAGCAAAGTTTTTAACAGATGATGAAAAACGTGCCTTGCTTGGATTTTCTATAAATAAAACAAAGGATTAAGTATGATATATAAACAAACTTTAGAATTAAAATCCATAACCGAAGATGGGACAATCGAAGGTTATGCGAGTGTTTTCAATACGTTAGATGAAAACGGAGATATTGTCGAAAGTGGTGCATTTTCAAATGCAATTGCGCAATTTCAGCGAGGAAAAGCTCCAAAATTGCTTTGGCAACACGATGTTAACCAACCTATTGGAATTATTGAGAATTTGGAGGAAGATGATTACGGATTGCGCGTGAAAGCCAAGTTAATGCTTGATATTCCGAAAGCCAAAGAAGTATATTTTTTGCTGAAAAATCAAGCAATTGATGGATTTTCAATAGGTTATCGCGTTCGCGAGCATCACATGGAAAATGGCAATAATCATTTGACCGATATAGATTTGCTGGAAATTTCGATAGTTACATTTCCGGCATGTCCTGACGCAAAAATAAACAATGTAAAATCAATTGAAAAACAATATATTGAAAGGAAAAATAATATGTTAAATCTACCATTATCAGAAACGAACGAAGGAAATTTTTCTGAATTTATCAGAAAGGGAGTCGACAGTTTTTTAACAAAATCTTTGAACAGCGGCTCCGATAAGGATGGAGCGGTATTCCTGCCGGCAAATATCGTAACAAAAATAGAAAATAAATTGAAATATCTGTCTCCGATGAGAAGTTTGGCTAAAATTACAAAGATTTCAACGAATTACATCGATTTAATCGCTGATTCAAAATTGCCAGATGCGGGGTGGTCTGCCGCCAATGACGAAGAAAGATTGGAAACCGACTCGCCGGAAGTGAAAAAAATCAAAATAGTAGCTCACGAATTGTACGCGAAACCAAAGGCAAATCAGATATTATTATCCGATGCACAAGTAGACGTAGAAGATTGGTTAGTAAGTAAAATTTCCGAAAAATTCGCAATTTTGGAGGATAATGCGTTCATTAACGGCACTGGCGAAGATAAACCTCATGGATTTTTGAAATATCCGTCGTCAAATCTTGAAATTCGCGAATTTGGAACGCTGCAACATTTCTGTTCCGGAGGCAACGGAGCCTTTGCAGACAACGAAACTGCGCTGAATGTCTTGATTGATATGGTCGCTTCGCTAAAAACCGAATATATCAAAAATGCGAAATGGATAATGTCACGCTCCGCATTTGCGGCGATTCGGAAAATAAAAAATCGAGACGGAACAAACATTTGGCAGCCATCTTTATCTGAATTTACGCCGTCTTCGTTGCTTGGATATCCAGTGATTATTGACGACAACATGCCGAAATTGGAGGCGGGAACCGAGTCAATTTCTGTTGCGTTAGGCGATTTTTTGGCGGGATATCAAATAGTTGACCGTCAAGGATTATCGATTTTGCGAGATCCGTATACCTCTAAGCCGTTTATAGAATTTTACGCGTCTAAGCGAGTAGGCGGCGATGTTGTGGATTTTGATGCGATTAAGTTGTTGAAATTTAGCGAGAATTAGCTCTTACAGGAGGTAGTCATGCAGTTGCGCTTGATACAACGTTCGCAAAATGAAATTATCACATTGAAGGAAGCAAAAGATTATTTGCGTGTCAGCCATGATTTCGATGATGAACTAATTAGCTTTTTAATACAAAGCACTAGAGCGTCAATCGAAACAATTATACAAAAATCGATTATGAAGCAAACGTGGTCGTATGTTCTTCGCAGAGATGAATTTTGTAACGCAAACAGCGATGGTTGGCCGTATGTCATTGGTTCTATTATGAAAATACCCTTGCCGCGCTCTCCTGCACTGAATATATTGCAAGTATTTTTTGATGAAAGAGAAATAGACAGAAGAAAAATTCATTTGGAAAAAATGAATAATTTATCGTGCGCAATTATCGAAGATATTAAAAATTTCGATAAAAGTCGTGAAATAACAATTAGTTACGAAGCAGGACTCGCTTCGTCCAGACAAGAAATTCCAGCGCAAATTAAACTCGCAAATTTGATAATGATTGCAAATGCATATCAAAATCGGCAGATGGAAGCGGGACAATTGGCGACA
>JAFQBQ010000193.1 GCA_017416635.1 Alphaproteobacteria bacterium
AAATAGCGACCACTCAGGAAGACGCAGGGAAATTCCGTTTTGATATTTCTTCTGAAGCCGACTTGAACACCGCACTTTCCGCCATCGCCGCGAATATTAAGGATTGGGCAGGGTATAAGAGAGCAGAGAATAAGTGAGAAAGAGATTATTTAATTATTGACACCACTGGCATTAATCGATTTCCATTTGATTTTATGCCTTTTTTCGGTTTGTTAATTCATTATTCGCGTTTACATGCAGACTTTATCTTTCGGGGCTGTTTTTTGCTTTTGTGATAGAAGAGGTTTGCCTTATGTCATCGCAAGAAATAAAGCTTCTTCTACTTTATGAATTCCACCCGCAATCTTTTATTTCTTGAGTGTAAATAAGTACTAGGATGAGACCGTTAGCGGAAATTTTTACTTGAGGATTAATAACACGATTACTGTAAGAGCCGAAATGTCCGAAAGATAATGTCGTTTCGTTTAGGTTCCACTTTAATCCTTCCGTGGAAACAATCGCGTTATCGAATCCGATTATTGATATCTTTGTTGACGGAGCGAGATTTAGAGTTTTTTGTCCGGAAACGGTGAACCCCATCATTTCTTCGGATACAAAAACAGAATCAGTTTGTATGAATACGTTAATATTCATCAGAATCTTATCCAGCGCGCCGCCGTTGATTCCGACAATCACTGTCGGCGTTAAATTTTGCTCCTGCAAAAAGCGCAATGACTTTTCAAAATCTGTATAATCTTGGTCTGCCAGTTCAAGGTGCGGATATTTTTTCAAAATTTCTGGATTTACGCTGTCCAAATCTCCGATAATTAATTTCGGAATTATTCCATGTTCTATAAGTGGATTAGCGGCGCCGTCTGCTGCGAAAATCGGAAGATTGCATGATTCCAGAAACTGAAAGGGGAGTATTCCGTCCAAGCATAAAACGGATTTACACTTGTTCTGCTCGACGATCATAAATGACCTTTTGGATAATCGAAATGGTTACTATCAACAATCCCGTGATGTTGCTCCATACTACATATGATGAATCGATGCAGACGCCGTGAACAATCCATGCTACCGAACAAATCAGATAGTTTATCAACATCAACATAGATAAATCGCGAGTGGATTTTGTCCGATACGATTTCACTATTTGAGGAATTAATCCGATAAGCGAAGTTATAAAAGCGACCGTCCCAAAAATTTGTTCAATCATAAAAACCTACCAATGCTTTTGAATAATCCTCTGCTGAAAATTTTTGCAAATCTTCAATGCCTTCTCCGATACCAATTGCCAATACCGGGATTTTGTATTTCTGAGTGAGCGAAATAATCATCCCGCCTTTTGCTGATGAATCTAATTTTGTAACAATTAATCTGTCTATGCCGATACGATTAAAAAATACTTCCGTTTGAACAGTTGATGATTGACCGATTAATCCATCCAAAGCAAGAATTGTGTGATGTGGCGCGGACGGATCCAATTTTTTTATAACTTTTTTTATTTTTTCGAGTTCGCCGATAAGATCATCGCGATTTTGCAGTCGCCCGGCGGTGTCGATCAAAACAAAATCAATTTTTTCTTCTTGAGCTTTTTTGATTCCGTCGAATATCAAACCTGCAGCATCGGAACTTTCGTTTCTATAAAAAACTTCGATGTTGAGTTTATCTCCCCAACATTTTAATTGTTCAACAGCGGCGGCTCTGAAAGTATCTCCGGCAATCATCAAACAAGATTTTCCTGCAGATTTTATTTGCGCAGCTAATTTGGCAATGGATGTTGTTTTGCCGGTTCCATTCACACCAACTACTAATATTATGCGAGGGCCTTTATCAAATTCTTCGACTAATGAATTGCATTCATACGGACGAACTAGTTCAGAAATTTCTTCAGCTAAAATTCTTTGCACATCTTCGACAGAGATATCGGCAGATATTTTTTTCGATTTCAATTTTTCGATTAATAACTTTGCAGTTTGAACTCCGACGTCGGCTTGAATTAACGCATCTTCTAAATCGTTGTAAATTTCTTCGCTGATTGTAGACTTCCCCGGAATAACTTTCGCGATTATATCCGATGTTTTTTTGAAAGCGTTTTTAAGTTTACTCAATAGCTCCACAGACTTCTCCGTAAATAACGTTATCTTTTATCTCGATGCATTTTACCATGTATTCGCCGCCGATTTGCATTTTATTAGATGTGCGAACAGATAAAAATGAATCTGTTTTCGCTTCATTTCCACTTTCTGCTAATACTTTTACTGTAGTTCCAATAAATTTTTGCAGTTTTTGATTCAAAATTTCATCAATGGATTTTCGCAACAATTGCGCTCGCTGCTTTGCGATTTTTTTAGAGACTTGCGGCATTAACGCTGCAGGAGTTCCTTTGCGAATAGAGTAGGGGAATACGTGAAGCAATGAAAGATTCCCTTCTTTCAAAAGCTTATGAGTATTTTCGAACATTTCATCTGTTTCGGTTGGAAATCCTGTAATGATGTCCGCTCCAAAAATAACATCTGGACGTAATTCATTTATTTTCGCATTGGTTTCGATTACCGTTTCTCGCGAGTGCCGACGCAACATTCTTTTCAATATCATGTTATCTCCCGACTGAATACTTTCATGAATGTGTGGCATGATTCTTTCTTCGTTTGCGATGAGTGAAATTAATTCATCGTCAATGTCGGCAGGATCTAAAGAGGACAATCTCAATCGTTTTAATCGCGGAACTTTCTGCAATATATATCGAATGATAAAAGCTAAATTGCTTTTTGGACTGAAATCCTGTCCGTATGAACTTATATTGACTCCTGTCAGAACTAATTCTTTGAAACCTCGATCAAGCGATTGTTTAATTTGACTAATGATAACGTCTTTATCAAAGCTGACTGATTTTCCTCGAGTAAAATGAACAACGCAATAAGTGCAGAGATGGTCGCATCCGTTTTGGATTTGAACAAATCCGCGAATTTTATCTATCGGTCGCTCTGTAATTTTTTTATTTGATTCATTTGCATATTTTAGATACGAATCTTTCAGTAATTTTGTTTGATTCGATACAATTCCGACGATTCCGTCAATTTCCAAATATGATTCCGGAGATAATTCTGCGGCACATCCTGTTAATATGATTTTTATATTCGGATCTTCTCTGTAAAGCTGCCGAATTTTTTGACGCAGTTGCCGTTCTGCTTCTGCGGTGACGGCACAAGTATTTATTATCGTATAATCGTCTACGCCGAGTTCATCTGTAATCGCCTGAATAACATCTGACTCGCACGAATTGAGGCGACATCCGAAAGTAATTAATTTAGCCATGCTGTTTTTCTCTTGCTAAGTTACTCAATAACCAATGAATTCTGCCATAAAATTAACTTTTCGTTAAGTAAAAATATTTATAATGCTCTCAATTGCAAGATTATGTGTGGGGATGTCTATGAGGCTGTTTGCAATATTGTGGTTTTTTATTATTTCAGATGGCTTTGCACGTGACGAAGTCTCAAATGCTGTAAATACGATTAACGCGTTTCTTTCTGTAAGTCAGCAAA
>JAFQBQ010000194.1 GCA_017416635.1 Alphaproteobacteria bacterium
GGATCTTCAAGTTCGGTTATTGTGCGTTCTTTGAAATAGACACCGATTTTTACTGAAACATTAGTCGGAATTTCTAAATTACCTTCGTGAACATCGCGAACCAAGCCATTAAGATAAATCTTTCCTGCTTCAACCGTAACTGCTCCCGTGCTTGAATCGATGACGCAAGTACATCCACTAATGACATCTCCGCTCTTGAAAAGCGCATCACCGATTTCTTTGATTGCGTGGTTCGCATATTCCTGCAAATCGTTTAATTCCGCGGCTTGCAGATGCTGGCTTGAACGAAATAGCGCTTTTGTGTATTTTTTCGCAGCATCGAACCTATTATAAACATTTCCTGTCGTCATCTTTCCCTCCTAAAACGTCACCACAAAAGAGCAGCTGTGTCGCGTATTTCCCGTGCGAATTAGTGGAACGCAATTTTCAAGCATCAGTAGCTCGCCAAAATCTTCAATTTCTGTCGGCAGAAAATATCGCTGACCGATCGGAAGATCGCTTTGAACGACAGTATTCAGGAATAAGCCGTACTCACGAATCGTGTAACCATTGCCATCTGCGTAATCGAACTGCGCTTTCACAAAGAGTTGATTGGTCGGATTTTCGGAAATTCTCCAACGACCGCTCGGAGTGACTAAAGTTCCCTGATCGTCTCCGACAACGTAATAAGTTTCATTGACAACGCGCCGTCCGATTTCTCGGAACAAACTTGTTTGAGTCGAATCTTCTGACACTTTTTCGCTACCAGTCCATTCTTCAGAGCCTGTTCCCCAAGCGATAAAAAGCTGATTTGATCGAATGCTTCTTGCTATACCTGCGCGTCCCGGAATTGTTATAACTGCCATTAGCCCTCCGTCATTTTGCTGTACCAATTTTGTTCGCACCACGGGATGTCGTAATGAACGTTGTCTCCCCACGTGCTGTTGCCTTTGTAAATTGCTGTTCCGAAAAATTCTGATTCCAAATTGCTTTCGACCGATGCCAAAAGCTCTGCGGAAAAAACAGAATTGTCCTCAAAAAATCCTCGTTCAGCAGCTAGCTCGCCGTCATATTCTGCGTCTGCTGTTGCTTCCGAAAGTTCTCGAATTTCAATCGGAATCGTTTCTGAGTTATCCGCGAACATGGACAATTGATGAAATGAAAGTTTGAACGGCTCGTCGTTTAATTGTTCGTAGCTTCCAGCGAAGCAACACTGCAAATCGCCAAGTGTTGAGTCTGCGTCTGATAAAATTATCATTGCTCGGCAGGCGGTGATCGGCTGAATCAAATTATCAGGGATATGTTCACCAATGTAATCCGAGTTTTCTAAAACCGTTTCTGAATAATGATGAATCGGATAAACAGGTTCGCTGATTCTCGTTTTATCCAAGATTCCGAAATCGAGTTTAAAGCCATCTTCAATCAGTGCAAAATTGTAGTGTTCGTTTTCAAAAGAAGATTTTACGTCGTAATTCCCGGCTTCAGCTTCAGTGAACATTTTGCGACCGAACGATAATTGCGGACTGTTTTCAGATAAACGCACGCCTGAATAATCCGATAAAATATCACCCCAATTCGAATGATCGAGAACAAAATCGCGAACATCGTCTTCTTTGTTGTACAAGCGAAACAGATTTGCTCTGAGCGGAGCTGCCAGTTTTGCTACATCTATAATTGTATCAACATCTAAAATGTCAGGAAGTTCATCGAAGCCAATTTGAAAGTTCGCGAATCTTTCTCCTACACCTTCCTCTTCGACAATAATTCCTGTTAAACCGTACCACGAAAGAGCTTGCTTCAGAGAATAAGGCGTTCCTTTCAAACGGTGAAATTGCAGTCCTTGAATGACTCTTTCTCGGAAATCGTCTATGTTAATTTGCGCAAGTGAATATTCCCAACTTAAAGCCAAATTGATATTTGAACCTGTCGTTTTAAATTTGAAACCAGCAAGAACATTTGAATCGATATTGTATTTAATCGCTTGCTCAACTGTTCTTTCAAATTTTGTGGCATTCCAAGGCGGCAGCGAGCCGCTGCCCCCGATGTTTCGCTGCGCTAGCTCATTCATAACAGTAGCTCCACTTCTAATAAGCGTGCGCATTCGGTTTCAGAAACTTCAACATCCGAAATTGGTGACAATAATTGAACATCCTTTACATCATCTAAAAACAAATTTGAGATGATCCACGACCGCGAAATTGAAACTCCCAAGCCCGCAATTTTCGCAAAAGCATTTTTGAATGATGTTTTAATCGTGCTTAAAAATTCTATCGGAGTGGACGACATCAAAGTGATTTTTGCTTTTACATCGATATCGATTAAATTGCACGGAACAACTTGAACGGTGTCAGTTAACATTCGAATATCATCTCTCTGCATATAATCATTTACGGCATCAAGCAGATCTTCAGAGACAACGCCGTTATTTTCTTTCGAAAGAATGGAAATTCTGACTAATCCCGGTTCAGGAGAGTCTGCGTTTGCTTCTTTTACTCGAGGATCGGAATTTAAAGCATGAAATTTATAAGCCTCTCGACTTCCTGCACTAGACCAGCCAACAATTTTTGCTTGAGTCCGTGTTCTGAGTTCATCATCTGTTTCGTTTTCTAATCGCGTAATTCCGTAAAAGGCAGCGAGATTATCCAAATCGCTTTCCGTAGCAAAAGCCAATAAGTTTGCTTTGGCTGCTTGATTGATTCGCTGTCTCAGTAGCAATTCGCGATAGGCAGCAATTTCCATCAATTTAATCAGGGGATCGCTTTCGAGATAAGCTGTAAATTCAGGCTCAATTTCGATAGCCTCCTTCAGTTTGCTGTTCTCCTGAACAAAATTAGAATAAGACGGAATTTCTTGACATATGGTTTCATATTGTTAGAATGAAGACCTGATAGTCACATGAGAAAGGAGTGGGTGATGCATCTTAGATGTATTTTTGTTTTTTTGCTGTCATTTTTAGTTTCGTTTTCTGACGATGCCTTCGGGATGCGCAAATCTCCTATTCTTCAAGGAAATACTGATTTGGAAAGGAAAATTGTTGACATTATTGCGCAGAAGAAACGGGTCCCACGTGAAGATATAAATGGGCTAATGACCGAAAGAAAAACCGCCCTTTTGAAATATGTTAACGAAGAGGTGTTAGCAAGAGAAAACGCTCAGTTATATGTTTTTTGTGATGGCAAAGATAACATTGATTTAAAAGTTAACTTGCTGAAAGCAGTTACAGATGTTGAGGTTGACATTACCGAGACGGACCTAAGATTGTTGAACACTCGAAATGGTAAGGATTATGAAAAATCTCTTACGCGACATATCTCTCAAAGAGGGAATAGTTTGATTTCGGCTCTATTTAGAGCCACTAGTTACTCTTTCCTCATAAATAATATACTATCCCCAGAGAGTTTGTACAGCGAATTATCTAGTGTTAGCTTTGCTTTTATCAGAAGAATGGCGGATCTTAAGAGTTATGACTGTTATTTGGGGCTGCCCAAAGCTGTCATTGATTCAAATTTTAGTCGTATTTTCCCCTGTTCTAGGCGTTTGATGATTGCAATATGCTTCGATGAATTTGTACGAAAAAAATTATGTTCGCGATCAAGGGCGGAGTTCTTTTCTCAATATCAGGTTACGCCGAGAGTTGTTGATGAAGAATCTGTGGAGATTTCTGTTACTGAGCGAGGCAACGTAGCGGGTGGAAGGAACAATTGTCGTTGCGTATTTGGAAAAAAAGGTTCAGGCGTTAATCCCGGCTACATTTTGTCCACTAATGGCGCCAAGTTTTTCATAAAAATGTTTCATCTGGCAAGTTATAAAAAAAGAAAGGGAAGTAAGGATCAAATAAGTGAATACGGAACACGTACCTATGTTAGTAGTGATTCACTGTCTTTTCAAGCCAGCTTCCGGAGCTCAGTAGATACGAAGAAAACGAACGAGGACTTTAGGTTCGATTTGAGAGAGCCGTTTCTTTACACTGTATTGGATCTTTTGGGAGCAGGCCCTGAGTTTACTATGGTAGTTAACCCCTATGTCCATCAAGGAATATACATTGCTACTAAGGATGTATCATCATCGGATGATAATAAGTTGTTTTCTACGTTTAAAGATATCGAAGATAAGGTTAAAGGCGGACAACTTTCTATGCAGAATTTAGTCGATTCTGATGTTGTATTGTATATTAATGAGTTGGATCTTTTAGGGAAGCTGTTGGGATTAAGAGATTTGCACAGTGAAAATTTTGGTTTTCTGCTTAATGAGGCGTCGATTGTAAAGGATAGTTTAAAAATTGTTGATTTTGTTTATCCTGATTTTGGGTTTGAAGAGAGAGATGTTGTAGAGGATTTTATTGCAAGAGAGAAAAGAGGGTTAAATATTACGGAAGATACTTTGGCTGGACAAATTATTCGGATCAAGGAAGCTAAAGAGATGATGAAAGATGTGTTTTCGAATTTGGAAAAGAGAGTGAGTAAGACTTGCGAAAAAATTTCGAAATCATCAGGCGGTGAATTCGAGGACGTTTTACTAGAAGCTCGGAACAGAGTAGATGGTTATTTGAAAGAGGTTAGAGGAAAGGAGTCGGAAGAGTCCATGTTATCCTTTAATGGTATGCCCAGAACCAATGCTGAACTTATAGGTTTTTCAATGGAGAAAGGAGTTAAGGTGTCTTATCCTGATGCTATTGAAGGTTTGGACGGCTACATCAATGTACTTAAACGGAATTATACGCGGCTTCGTGAGCTTAAATGATGTGGACGGTCGTTCAAATGCTCACTTCCGAAAATTGTTTTACAATCGGAGATTCGCCAATTTCATAGGATTTTCAGGCTGTTTGATCACCGCAATCAAAGACGAACTGTCACCGTTTTTAGGTTTGAAAACAACCTCTTGCCCAAGATGGTCGAACATGTCATTGACTGCGGTTTCAAGTGCTTCTCTGAACATTTTTAGCTTGCCGTAACTTTCACCAAAACTGCTGGTATCAGACAGAGTGGCAGTGGATTCGATTGCGTGTGTAGATCTGTTCCTCGATCAAACTTTCTCGGCTCTTGTTTTGCGTAAATCGGTAATCCAAGAGTATTTACAGTCTCATTGAAATCGGCAGGAGCAAAATATGTTACGAAAGTTTGGGATGTTCCGACAGGGAAACAATGCCCTTCACCTGAAGCGATAAAGCGTCTTACGTTTCCATCAGGATCGATCGCCTGTCCGCGATATTCCTCGAAAGTAATTCCGCCGAAAGTGAAACCTGAACGCATATCATCTCGCAGAGCTGCGCCTTCCTGCCATCTTTCGTAAGCTTCCTTGACCTTTGAATGTGAAGTCAGCGCATCGAAAAATTCAGGTGAAACCAAGCAATGAACGCCTGTCATAAATTCTCCGCAAAGGTTGTCTTCGATGTGCCGAACGACTTCGAGACATTTCTTTTTTACATCTGTTCCTGCGGTTCCGAGAGCGAAATTTACAGTTTTCGGCGTTATTTCAAACTCATCGTACAGGTTATATAAAGTGCTTCCATCAGCATCGAGAATGTTTCCCTTTAACGCTCCTATACGAAGATGTTAAAACTCGACCACGCAACGCCTCACCTACATCAGATCAAAAATGAAAGTTCCCCCTGTAA
>JAFQBQ010000195.1 GCA_017416635.1 Alphaproteobacteria bacterium
TCCCGAAAATCAAATTTGCCACAGCGAAAATAATCCACATTCCAAAAACCGGTTCTTTTAAGTATGTAGTGTATGCCGCAGCGATAAATGCTATCACGTAATCGCGAAAATTATCGTCTTCGCGAACAGCTCTTTGATAGAAGAAAAGAAAAACGGATAACATCAAGAACATTTCTCTTTCCGGATATATGCAAGCCATATGAATGAGCACAAAGCTAGATATAGAAAACAAAACAAGCATGCAAAAAGCAGGAATTACGCTATTTTCGCCGACTGATTTTTTTAAAAATCTAAAGAAAAGCCAGCTGGAAATAATCATCGTTGCACAATTATAAATGAAGTGTGCGGTAACAGTCGTTCCGAATGGAATTAAAAGCAGCAGACAATAATCACATAATCCGAGAGGCCAAAATCTTCCTTCTCCAGCCCAGGCATGAGAAGGTTTTCCGATTGCCGTTGTTGAAACGAACTGATTATCATCAGCCCAGAACATTTCAAAAACCCAATTCGCGTTCCACAAGATCAGAGCGCAAAGTGCAGCAAGAATGACTGCGACAGCGACGTCGCACAGCTTCTGTTTATTAAACGATGACATAATATTGTCTTACTTTATCAAAGTAGCCTGAATAATTTCATCAGAAGTATCTATTTTATTGTTTTTCCATAGAAGAGATACAAAATTGAAAACGTTTTTAGCGAAAAACTGACTAGCGTCATGAGCAACTCTTGCTGCAAAATCTGTATATCCGATAATCATCACTTGATTATAAGAAATTTTTTGATTTGGAACAGTCAGCTCGCAATTACCACCGTTTTCAGCTGCCATATCAACAATAACTGCTCCAGATGGCATATTTTCCACCATCTCTTTTGTAATTAACCTCGGAGCAGGCTTCCCTGGAATTTGTGCTGTCGTAACAACAATGTCAGATCTCGATAAAGCTTCTGCCAACTTTTCCGCTTGCTTCTTTTTGTATGCTTCGGACATTTCTTTCGCATAACCTCCGATTGACTCGCCGTTATCGTCATCATCTACTTCAACAAATGTTGCACCAAGGCTTTCCACTTGCTCTTTCGCAACTTTTCTAACATCAAACGCAGAAACAATTGCCCCCATTCTTTTTGCTGTCGCGATGGCTTGCAAACCAGCGACTCCCGCACCAAGAATTAAAACTTTTGCGGGACGCACTGTCCCCGCCGCTGTCATCATCAAAGGAATAACTCGACCATACTCGTTCATAGCTTCGATAACTGCTTTATATCCAGCGATATTCGATTGAGAAGATAAAACATCCATAGATTGCGCACGAGTAATTCTCGGAATTTTCTCCAACGCACACAAATTCAAACCGTTATCAAACATCTTCTTCAAAATTTCAGCATTCTGAAACGGTAACAGCATCGAAATCAAATAACTTCCTTTTTCGAGATGCAGATTTTTCAAATCACTTGGCTTAACACAAAGATACAACGACGCATCTGGAACTTTTTCAGAACAAATTTTCGCACCTGCAGATTCGTATTCAGCATCAGAAAATCCTGAAGACTCTCCGTAACCTCGCGGAAGGCAAACTTCCAACCCTAATTTTAAATATTTACTCGTCGTCTCTGGAGTAATCGCAACTCTTTTTTCTTTTTCATCAATAATTGAACTAATTTTCATTTTAATTCCTCCGCAGACAGCGCCTCTATCAAATAGCTTCGAGACAAAGGCAAATCTTTGCTACTTATACCACAGAAATACATCTTTAAAAAATGTTCGGTTATTTGCAGCGCACACAATATATCAGAAATCGTCGAATCGGTTTTCTTCAGTAAAAACTGAGGAAGAATAAACAACCTATCTTTATATTTTTCTCCGACTTCTTCTATCACGGCCTTACCAGTTTTCGGAGAGATATAAAACAAACCTTCTTTTTTACCGGTAACCGCGCATTTCGATAAATCCAAGCCAAGACCGACTTCCGCTAAAAATTGCAACTCGAAATCAACATAAGCTGAGAGCCAACCTTTTTGAGTAAGCTTAAGCAACAGAGTTTTCATGGATTCAAATAATTGCTCATGTGGAGCTTTTTCAGGAAGTCCGTAAAGGCACAATGTACAAGCTGATTCTATCGCTAAAATTTCCAAAGGATTATTAAATAAAAACGCAAATGAAGAAAACAAATTTTCGACAGACAACGTCCCCAAGCTGTCGTTATTTCTTCCTCTCCAAGCAACACTAGCAATATCGCCTAATTGAACTGGCTGCTTCAGTCCGCGCAGCAAACCAGATGTCTTTCCCAACGATTTATTAAATACCGAAATAATACGAGAATTTTCACTAAATGAACGAGTTGATAAAATGATGCATTGATCCTGCCACTGCATGTTACTTCGACTCAACAACCACATTTAACTTGAGATTAATCGCTTTCCCCAAAAGCTCACTTAACTCTTCTCGCGCGGCAGAGCCAATAGCTTTCAACTTACTTCCGCCCTGCCCTACCAAAATTATTCTGTGAGCAACACTCTTTACTAAAATATCCTGCTCTATAAAAATTTTGCCATTGGGTTTTTCTTCGTACGATGTCGTAACGACTTTACATTGATACGGAATTTCTTGATGAACGCGATGATAAAGATGCTCGCGAGTAATTTCCGAAGTATATTTCGCAAAATCGGAATCTGTAATTTCGTCGCCATCAAATTCCCACTCACCTTCTGGAACTATATCCGCCAAATATTTTTTCAAATCACCGACGCCGCTTCCGTTAAGACTCGAAATCATAAAAACTTGATCAAACTCACGTTCTTTGCACAAGCGATCTGCTATTCCTAATAATTTCGGCTTATGAATCAAATCGACTTTATTCAAAACCAAAGTTACTTTTTTGTCTGCAGGAATTCTTTGAAGCAACGCAATGCTTTTATCCAGATTAGATTTATTAACATCCACCAAGAACAATATACAAACAGCCTCGCGAGACGCTTCCCACGAAATCTTTTCCAAAACTTCGGATTGGCGATTTGATACAAATCCCGGAGTATCTGCTAAAATAATCTGACTTTCTTCTTCAATCGCAATTCCGAGAATGCGCGACACCGTGGTTTGCACTTTTCTGGATACGATAGAAACCTTTTGTCCAACCAAACGATTTACAAGAGTAGACTTTCCCGCGTTGGTCTCTCCCAACACAGCAATATAACCGCACTTTTTCATTTAAGTATCTTTGTCACTAATTTTTCCGCTGCGTCGTGCTCGGCATCTTTTTTAGAATTTCCGAAACCATGTGCTGTTTCGCCACACGCCGAAACTTCCATTTCAAAAACAGGATCATGAGCTTCACCAGTCATCTTCACTAATCTGTAGACCGGCAAGTCTCCCCCGCCCTTCTGAGCAAATTCCTGCAATCTTGTTTTCGGATCTTTTTTCTTATAAACAACTTTATCCAAATCTTCGCCCCAAAGATCAGCAATCAACCTTTGAGCCCGCTCAAAACCTCCATCCAAGAACACGGAACCAACAATCGCTTCCATCATGTCCGCAATTGACGAGGATGTTTTATTTTTAGATAAAAACATATCCTGAGGAACAATGAAAAAATGTATGAGCTTCTTTTTCTTCGCCAACTCAATCAAAAAATCCGTGCCCGCCAACGATGCAATTCTTATCGCCAGCTCGCCTTCTGACTCATCCGGAAACTTTTCATAAATCAGACCAGCCAAGGACAAACCCAAAACTCGATCTCCTAAAAACTCGAGTCTTTCAAATTCTTTCGACGATGGTCTGGAAGTTTTCAACGAACCAGGATGCACCAACGCCGTCTGAATATTTTTTGTATCCTTAAAATGATAGCCGATAATTTCTTCCAGTCCTGACAAATCTTGCATTAATCAATCCTTCTGCAAATGCGATTGTAACGAATGTTCTGGAACCATCTCCAAAATTCCCAAAGCTTAACGCCATTATCTATAGAATAGACCGTGCCGATAGCTCTGCCCATTAAATTCTCCGCAGGAATAAATCCTAATCCGCAACGAGAATCCCTTGAGCAATCTCTGTTGTCGCCCATCACGAAATAATGTCCCTCAGGAACCACGACTTCCGCGAAATGATTAATCGAAGAAAATTTCATTTCATCGATATACCCCACCATGTGAACCTTAGCATCAGATAATGGCAACTTCTCTTCGTACCGCTTTATAATATAAGTATTTCCGGTAGGATAATCGAA
>JAFQBQ010000196.1 GCA_017416635.1 Alphaproteobacteria bacterium
CAATAAATCGAGGAATGTTAGCGTCAGGAGAGCCTGGGACAATTCCTTGTACCCCGCATGGCATTTTGCATCTTATAAAAACAGTTCGCGAAAGAATAAGCGGATTGCATGCGGTCATTCTCGGACGTTCGCAAATTGTCGGAAGGCCGTTAGCGTCGTTACTGTTAAATTCAGATTGCTCGGTTACTGTATTGCATTCGCGTTCTCAAAATACTAGTGAAATATGCAAAACTGCCGATATCTTAGTCAGCGCGGTAGGAAAACCGAAACTGGTCGGAAAAGAATTCGTAAAACCGGGAGCAATTGTTATAGACGTCGGAATCAACAGAATAGTAAATCCCGACGAAACAAAAACAGTTGTCGGAGACGTTGATTTTGATGAAGTTTGCGAAGTAGCCGGAGCAATTACACCTGTTCCAAACGGAGTAGGTCCGATGACTGTCGCATACTTAATGCACAATACGGTCGAATTGGCGATGAAGCAGAATTGCGTTAACTAATTGGTGCGTTTTTTGATTTTCGATTTAATTTTTAGAAGAATTAAATAAATCGAATAGATACACATTACAAATAACGGCATTCCAATTGCTACTGAAAGCGGTAGCAATTTGCACACAATGGCGTACATACATATTCCGATACTAATCGCATTTGCGAAAAACAACCAGCGAAAAGTTTTTGAAAGAGGTAATTTAAGCATATTTTCAACAACTTCTCCCTCTATACTTATGTTTATGAATATGGCGCATATATATCCCACTAACCAAAAATCAAACGTAGCCAAGTCGAAGCCTGGTATATTTGCTAAAATTGGAATGAATTTGATCAAGATATTATTTAACCACTCAAAAATTGAGCAAATCAATTTCGCAAACGCTACTAATAACGCCATCATAAATAGTCCAATTGCGGAAGATACGATTGTTCCTAATATTGCCGAAGCTGCGTTCATTGCTGTTCCGACGATAACTGCTCTTTTCCAGCGAACTTTTGTAAAATATTTTACAAATCCGATTTCTATCAACAACCCTGCGAGGATAACGGGCAGACTATGCCATTTTACAAGGACAAATGCTGTCGGCCATATAAAGTCTGCATTAGCGGACTGCATATCGCAAACTAGTATCAGAAACATTAAAAGCTTCATGATATCTCCTCACGAATCTATCAACTCACCAATTTATTGAATTCTTGCAGTAACGAAAAAGATCGCACCAGACCGTCATTGCGAAGCATGAAATGCTGTGGCAATCCAGTTGCAGTGAGATCATTCGTCACTTCGTTCCTTATGATGACGATTCAGAGTGTTTTGCTTTTTTTAAATCGTCATTGCGAAGAAAACATCGACATATCAATTCGATTAGGTCATGGTGAGATACCGTCTTTCGAGTCAAGGGAGGAAAGCTAAATTTGGGTCGAAATTTGAAGAATTTTTAAGCATGCCGAACAAAATGCACAACAATTTACGCATGATAGCAACGCTCATATGCGCAAACTTTCCACGACTAGCCTTTACAATCCTTAATAGAACTTTTTAACACAATAGGATTGCATTGTTATTTTTTTAGGAATAACCCAGAGTTGAGTTTTATGGTTTGAGGTGAGTTTATGAGGAAGATGTTAATATGTTGTACAAGTGCGTTTGGAATATGTGGAGTAGTTTTATCATCAGATGCAATGTTGCCCGAAGTTAATAGATCGAGTGTTCAATCTTAAAGACAATTAGTTCCACTTTCAGAGGTAAATAGCGTGTGGGAAGTCGACAGCTGGGAGTGCTTAGGTAGAACTGGAGTCGTCTTCATGAGGCTTTTTTGGATGATCTATCTGGTGGAGGCAGCGAAAACTTGGATAAGTTGTTGTCGCCGGAAGCTCAACCTCTTCATGAGGTATGCAAGTTCGTTGCTCAAAATGTTTTTGGTTCAAGGGTAGATTAGCTTGGGGGAAAAAGGGAAAAGAGCTAGGCCCACCAGATGAAAAATAGATATATAAAACACGCACATATTTCAGAGAACAAATTTCGTCAAGTATTGATGTTATTTTGTGCGGATTTGACATCAACTCAGATCGCGGAAGTAACGAAAATAAATCGCAACACTATCAACCGTATTTTACAACTTTTACGTGTCAGAATATTGAAGCTTACAGAAGAAGAGTCATATTTTGAAGCGGGCGAAATCGAAGTAGACGAATCGTATTTTGGAGCTAAAAGAGTTCGAGGTAAGCGAGGTCGAGGAGCTGAAGGCAAGACGAAAGTTTTTGGCATGAAGAAGCGTGGAGACAATGTCTACACCCAGATAGTGAACAATTGCTCAGCAGCAGAACTCGTTCCGATAATAAAAAAGCTTGCGCCAAGCGATTCAACGATTTACAGCGACGAATGGAAGGCTTATGATGGACTTGTAAATGCGGGCTACAAAAAGCATTACAGAGTCACTCATAGCGAGGATGTTTTTGCGAATGGACGAGCTCACGTTAATGGAATTGAGAACTTTTGGGGAGTTGCAAAAAATAGGTTGGTGAAAATGAGAGGAATTACATGTGAAAAATTCAATTTGCACTTGAAGGAAACAGAATGGCGTTTTAACCATCGTCATGAAAATATTTACAAATTGTTATTAACTAATCTCAGATCTTATCCCCTCTAATCTAGTCGAGAACCATTTATTATTAAGAAAATACCTCTTCTAGAGTTTTTGACTTTTTAATTTTATTAAAAGTTGTATATCTTGGGGATTGCGGTGCAATTCCTTTGTTTATAGCTATTTTAATTGGACTATCAAGTTTGATTGCCTTATCTTTAAAATACAGAATATATTTGTTAGTGTCTTTATACTTTTCTATATTAGAAACTTCAGCATAATATGTAATTGCTGATACAGAAGCCGTTTGATATGCTGCAATATATTTAATTTTTGGAATCATTGATGACGAAATTTTTATTTCATACCAACAATTTTCTCCTAAAAATACTCTGTTAAAACCTTCTTCCCTCGCAGGAACAACAATAGTATCCAATTCTTCAACAACAACATTAGGAGAAGATTCCTCGATTGCTCTAATCTCTTCCTGAAATGGTGTAAATTTGTATATATAGTCCAAATTGTTTTTATATGCTTGAAAAACTATAATATCAGTTTCCATTGTTAACTGACTCAAAACATTTTCCAAATCTTTTGATTCTTCATCAATAACAACAATGCAACCGACTTTTTTATGAAAAATGATGTCTTCTAAAAATGCATCAATATTTCTGTAGTTTGATTTTTTTAACTTCTCGTTAATAAAGGTTTTATACTCATTATTTCCTTCAATATAGTCTAAAAATATATCTTTTAATTTATGACCACTGGCTTTATAGGAAACACCAAATTTTAAAATTTGTTCACCTATATGCTTATAAACATCATGACTTATTAACTCATTTTCTATAATATATAAGCGAGGGTCATTTTCAAAAGTAAAATCTATTAAATATCCATCAGGAATTGCAATAACATCGCCTTTAGAAATTCTTCTTTTTGTATCAAAATATATAGTATCTTTACCAAAAATCGCCTTTGAATATTCAACTACTTTATTCTCCAAATCTTTTTCCAAAGAAAAATCATATTGGCTATATATCCTGTTGTTAAAAATAATTTTTTCCATGTTATTCTCCGAATGTTTGGTTCATCATTTACAAGAATTATACTAAAAAAACAAAAATAATGGTGTTGAATTTATTATAGGAATGATTTTCGTAAAAAAGAATAGTATAAAATTAAAAAATGGGTCTAGACTAGCATCTTTTTTTCTTTTGCCAGAAGAGGGAAGCTACAAGAGCTCCAAAATTTTCCTCTCTATGGTTAAATCTACACTCAGTCTCCTTTAAATGCAATAGGAACTTTTCATCACTCAAGCCGTTGAACTTAGCGAACCGTCTTTTTGCGTAACTCCAGAAGGATTCTATCCCGTTAACGTGAGATTTTCCTCGTGCAAATTCATTTTCGTGATGAAAAACTCGATAGTGATTGTAGCCGTTCAAGATCAGACCGTCATAAGCCCTCCAATCATCGGTATGAATCGTTGATCCTTCGAGGATTTTTCCCTAAATAATCGGCATCAATTCTTCTCGAGAACAATTAGGATCAACCGTTACAAAGACTTTCCCGTTTCGTCTTAAAAGTCCAAAAATAGGCGTCTTTCCAGCCGCTCCTCGACCTCGTTTACCCCTGACTCTGCGGGCTCCAAAGTAGCTTTCATCTAACTCAAACTCACCTAATTCCTTCTCTTGTTCGCGGAGTGAATGCTCTAATATCAACCTCCTAAACTCGTTGTAATAAGCGTTCACTGTTTTACGATTCAGCAACATTCTATTATTTTTTTTATCTTATATCTGCTTAATCTACTGTATCTCATGCCTTATACCATACACCTTTACCTCGATGCTGGTCTAGAGCCAAGAAAATTATCTACTATTTTGCCTAATTATACTTCTATTCAAGATGCTTTGTGCGCCTACTTTTCATAGGAGAAGGGCTATATCATCGCCGGCATCTACAATTTGCGTTTTGAATAATCCTCTTCCTTTACGCAGGTCTTTATATCTTCTAGCTTAACTCCTTACTTTCGCAAAAAGCCTAATGCCGATTTTGCCGCATATCAAAGCTTACAAAGAGGAACATTTCCTCCTGTTAAATCTCAGTTTTTTCCAACGCAACTTTTAGAACTTCGTCAGCGGTTTCGGCCTTTACGATAGTTAACTCGTCCAAAACGCTCTGAGGAATATCCTGCAAATCTGTTTCATTAGCTTTTGGAATAATCACGGTCTTTATTCCGCCGCGATGTGCTGCTAACAACTTTTCTTTCAGACCGCCTATCGGCAGAACTCGACCTCGTAAAGTGATTTCTCCAGTCATCGCGACATCATGTTTTATCGGAATCGATGTCAAACACGAGACAACGCTTGTGACCATCGC